>NZ_JBHVIV010000030.1:0-94953 GCF_042799475.1 Kitasatospora sp. NPDC057692
CTCCCCCTCCACGCCCCCACCGACGCCTCCTTCCTCCTCCTCGGCGGCGAACCCTTCGCCGAGAAGCTCGTCATGTGGTGGAACTTCATCGGCCGATCCGGTGCCGAGATCGTACAGGCACGAAACGACTGGGAAAAGGGAATTCGCTTCGGCGAAGTGCACGGCTACGACGGCGCCCGGCTGAGGGCGCCGGAGCTTCCCGACATCCCGCTCAAGGCGCGCGGACGAGTGCGCTGACCTGGGACAATACCTCGCTGGCTGCCTCTGAGTCTGCCGCTATTGACAGGGCCTTGGGGACATCTGGAGGTTCCTGGTGAGCGAGTTTCACTCCTCGTGCCTGCCTCCTCGGAAAGGTAACTTGTGGGGCCGGTCGATTCTCAGGTGTGGGCACCTGTCGCAAGGTCTGCCCGTATCGATGCTGACCCATTGCTGACTTTTCTGACTTGGCGTCAGCTTTGGCTCGGCGATTTCGGAGAGGTGGGCTGCACGTAGCGGTCGGCTCCGTCCCGACGAGCCCAAGGGGACTGCTCAGGGCTCGGGGTCTGATGCGGGCGGTCAGAAGTGCTGGATGAGCCCGATTCCCAGAGCGATGAGTGCCGCTGCGATCAGAACGGCGCCGGCCCGGGTGAGGTCACCAATCCGGCGTCCCCGAGGGCGCCGAGCCGGCCCGATGGACGACGGTCGGTCGCAGTGAGGTTGTTGACGGCGGTGAGGTCCAGCGGACGTGGAGCCTGCGGTCCATGAGCGGATGCCGGACCGGCTCGGTACCCGGACCCGCCGCGTCGTGGTCGGGACGGGCTCATGAGGGGTGTCCGCACTACTGGGATGGGATGACGGGGCCGCCCCGCGCGGCCCGGCGGCGTATCCGGTTGCCGGGGGCAGGGCATGGTGGTTGCCGTGCCGTGCGCTGGAGCGGTCGCGCGAGAGGGATCGGTATGACGCGGGTAGGCGGGGCCGGAGAGCCGGTGCGGCGGATGTGGGCGGTGAACCGGCCGCTGGTCGCCACCGCGGCCCTGATGGTCCTGGTGCTGGCGGCCGCTCTGGTGGGTCTGGCCGTGGACCGGCAGTCGATCACCGGACAACCGGCCTGGGCGAAGCCGGCCCGGTTCGCGCTGTCGATCTGTCTCTACTCCCTCACCCTGATGTGGCTGCTGACCTTCGTCCACGGCCGCGAACGCCTCGTGCGCACCGTCTCCCGGGTGACCGCCGTGGCGCTGAGCGTGGAGATGGCCCTGATCGCCGCCGTGGCCGCGGCCGGGACGACCAGCCACTTCAACTTCACCACCGTGACCTCGACGGGCGTGTGGATCACGATGGCCGTGTTCATCGTGGCCGCCTGGGTGATGAACCTGGTGACCGTCGTCCTGCTCCTGTCCCAGCGGGTGGAACCGCCCGTGTTCGCGTGGGGGCTGCGCCTGGGGACGGCGGTGTGCTGTCTCGGTATGGCCGTCGCGTTCCTGATGACCCTGCCCACCCGCCTGCAGCGCGAGGCCGCCGCCGGGGGCCACGGCATGCCCGTCATCGGTGCGCACACCGTCGGGCTCGCCGACGGCGGGCCGGGACTGCCGGTCACGGACTGGAGCACGGTCGGCGGCGATCTGCGGATTCCGCACTTCGCCGGTCTGCACGCGCTCCAGGTACTGCCGCTGATCGGCCTTCTCCTCGCCCGGCGACCGCGCCGGGCGACTCCCGGCCAGCGGACGGCGCTGATGTGGATCGCCGCGCTGTCCTATCTGGGCCTGGTGCTCGTCCTGACCTGGCAGGCGCGCCGTGCCCAGCCGGTCACCGCTCCCGACGCACTGACCGGCGTCGCGCTCCTCGCGCTGGTCGTCGGCGCCGTCACGGCCGCGCTCCTGGTCCTGCGTCACACCCGTTTCACGGACGGCTGATCCGGCGGGCCGGACACGCCGCCCGTCACGGCAGCACGCAGCGGCGGTCAGCGTGTCATGCGCTGTGGGTGGGGTGCGCGGGGTGTCGCGGGGTGCGGACGAGGGTGGCGGCGGCCGCGGCGATGTAGAGGATCTGGAGGAGGGTGCGCGGGCCGAGGGGGTCGCCCTGGGTGGTGTGCCTTCTGGCGGCGGAGACGTTGGCGGGGAACATGGCGATCATGAGGGTGATGAGTCCGCCGGCGGCCCAGCGTGCGGTGGCGGGGAGCAGCAGGCCGATCGCGCCGGCGGCTTCGAGCAGGCCGGTGATCGTCACGAGCAGGCCGGCGCGCGGCATCCACGGCGGGACCATGTCGACGAGGTCGGGTCGCAGGGCGGGGGCGAAGTGCGCGATCGAGGTGAGCAGGAACATGGCCACCAGTCCGGCCCGCAGAGCGGGCTGCCAGCCGGCGAGGGCGTCCGCTCCAAGGAGCCCGGCGAGACGGGCCGCGGTGAACCCGACGACCAGCGCGATCAACGGCTCCACCGGCGTGCTCCTTCCTGCGAGTGCTCCCCGGACGCGCGTGCTCCCCGGACGCGCGCCCGCCCGCCTCGTGCGCCTTTCCAGTGCACCACCGGGCCCGCCTGCCCGCCACCGCGAGGGTGCCCGGCGTACCGGCGGCGCCGTCGCGGGCCTGCGCTATTGCAGCAGGAAGGCGTGGACGGCCTCGCGTCCGGCGGGGTTCTCGGCCCGGTTCTGCACCGAGTGGGCGGCTCCGGGGACGATCACTTTCCGCGGGTGGTGCGCGAACTCGGTGTATTCGTCCATGAGTTCGTAGGGTGTGGCGAGGTCGCGGTCGCCGCCGAGCAGCAGGACCGGGACGTGGGGCAGCCCGAGGTGGTCCGGGGGCGTCGGCGGGACGGGTTGGCGCGGCCAGTCGAGGCAGACCAGGAGGCTGCCGAGCCCGGTCGCGGTCTTCGGGTCGTAGGGCCAGGTCTGCTCGGCCGTCAGCCGCTTGCGGGTGCGCTCCAGCGCCGCCGCACGCCCTTCGACGGGGGTGTCGGTGGTGCCCCAGGGGAAGTGAGAGTCGGCGCACACGGTGGCGGAGTGCAGGCCCTGGCTGATTTCCTCGGCCGTGGCGGTGTCGATCTCGCGGTGGACGAGGTCGAAGAAGTCCTGGAGCTTCTCGGGGCGCCCGGCGGCGGCCTCGTGCAGGATGTCCGGGACGCCGCCGTAGTCGGGGTCGGCGAACTCGTAGCCGGTGAGCGCGCTGAGGATCTGTGCGCCGTTGCCGTAGCGGCGGACGGTGGCGGCGAGGTCTTCGGCCGGGTCGGTGGTGCAGCCGGTGGCGCGGCAGGCGGTGCGCAGGATCCGGGCGGTGGCGGGCAGTGCGGCCAGGTCGAGGGGGTCCATGCCCCGTCGGGGCGTCACCGAGTCGAGGACCAGGCGGGCCACGCGGGTGGGGTGGGCGAGCGCGTAGCGCTGGGCGGTGAAGGTGCCGTAGGAGACGCCGTCCAGGGTCAGGCGGCGGGCGCCGAGGGCGCGGCGGAGCAGGTCGATGTCGGCGACGGTGTCGGCGGTGCTGTAGAAGCGGGCGTCGGGGCCGAGGGCGGCGGCGCAGTCGGTGACGGACTGCCGGCGCGGGACGGCGAGGTCGGAGGAGCCCATGTCCTCCTGGAGGCCGGGGCACTGGAGGGCGCCTTTGCCGGTGCCGCGCTGGTCGAACATGACCAGGCGGTAGTCCTTGAGGACGGGCTCCAAGCTGCTCGCCGTGCGCCTCATCGCCGGGACGCCGGGCTGGCCGGGGCCGCCGGTGAGGAACAGCAGGTCGCCCCTGGGCGCCGCGGTGGTGCGGGTGACGGCGACCCGCAGGTCGAGGGTGCCGGGGGTGGCGCCGCTGTGGTCGAGGGGGACGGTGAGGGTCCCGCAGAGGAACTCGGGTGCCTCCGGGCAGGGCGCCTGCCCGGTGATCCCACCGCCGGCCCCGGCTGCTTCGGCCGCTGCGGTCGGGGCGGCGAGGGTGGTGGCGGCGATCACCGCAGCGGCACCGGCCAGAGCGGCGGCGCGGCCGCGCGCGCGTGTCATGTTCGTCCTCCCGGTCCCGCCGCGCCCCTGTCGGCGCGGCCACGCGAGCAGCGTCACCCCCGGACACGTCGGTGACGCGCGTACCCAGTAGTCGAGCTCCAGGTCCGACTGGTCCTCGTGCGTCGGGCCTCCGGCCCGCTGCTTGACGGTGGAGTTCGAGGTGTTCGCGTCGATCCGGAGGACCACCGTCCCGAACTGGTCCTTGCTCTCGTCCCCGTCAAGTTCGCCGGTGTTCGGGTGGCGCGTGTCGTCCCAGCGGCCGGGGATGACGTGCTCGACGATGCGCTTCAGCGCGGCCGCGCGCTGCTCCGGCTTGAGCAGCCGGGCGGTGCCGTGGACGACCACCGACCGGTAGGCGATCGAGCTGTGGAAGGCCGACCGGCCGACGATCAGGCTGTCCGGCACGACGACGGTCAGGCAGACCGGCAGGCCACTGTCGCCCGCCTGGGCGACCAGGTGCTGCAGCCGGGACGGGTCCGGGTACTTCGGGACATCCTTCGTGCCGTGCAGGTAGAGCGTTCCGACCTCGGTGGTGCCCACGGACGGTTCGAACCCGTACACCATCGGGACGGACAGGGGCCTGGCCGGCGTCGAGGTGGTGTCGATGTACGCGGCGTGGCAGACGAGGCCCTCCTTGAGGACGTCCCTGATCTTGGCCGCGTCCGTCGGGGCGGTGAGTAAGGGGTGCAGCCGGGGGGACGGAAGTCCGGTGCCGACGTCATGTCATCTCTCCTGGAACTGGGGGTGTTCGCCGGGCGGCCGACGCCCGGCGGGCCCGCGGATCCGCGAGCCCGTTGCGGGCAGGCGTTCCGTTACCGCATGCCTCGGCCGGTGACGTGGACCAGCCCGAGCGCGACGGCGCCCTCGGCGATCCCGGCGATGCGTTTCGGGGCCGCGTCCTCCAGGACCGGGGGCTTTGCGAGCTCCGGGTCCGTGCGCAGGTCCGCTACGAACTCGTCGATCTCCGCCTTGGTGGAGCCGGGCATCGCGAACGCGTGCGCGTACGGGTGGGGTTCCTTCCCGTCCGGGTACTTCACGTCGAGCGTGGACAGCGACCACTTGGCCACCGTCGTCGCGCTCGGCCTGCGGAAGCGCACGGCCAGGGTGCCTGCGGTCCGCGCGGTCCACAGCACCAGCCCCTGCTTCTCCAGCTTCCTGAGCTGCTGCTCCAGGTAGTCGGTGAGCTCCTGGGCCTCCTTGATCCGCTGGACCTGGTCCTTGTAGGAGTGCCGGGCCAGGTGGTCCCAGAGCACCAGCGGCGAGAAGCCGTTGCGCGAGCCGGCGAAGGTGGTGTCCGGCGAGCCGATGTACTGGGTCTGGCTCGGCGGCTTCATCTGGTACTTCACCTTGTTCATGTAGACGCCGCACGGCCACGTCGCACCAGGCCACTTGTGGCCGCTCATCGCGATGGAGCAGACCATGTCGATGTCGCCGAACTTGGCGCTCTTCACCTTGAGGCCGAAGTCGAACTCCGGCAGGTCCACAGCCGGCTTCCAGCCGAACTTGTCGTCCCGGAACGCCAGGCGCTGGAACGGCGCGTACCCGGCTCCGAGCGCCCCGTCGACGTGGATCCAGAAGCCCCGTCGCTTCTCGGGTTGGGGATTGCCCTGCGCGTCGTTCATGTAGAGCACGTCGCGCTCGATCAGGCCGTACTTCTCGAAGATCGGGAGCAGCCGCTCGCACACCGCCCGGACGTCGTCGTGCGCGCCCTTGAAGGTGGATCCGTAGTTGAGGCTGACCAGGATCGGGTGCCTCTTGGCGGCGAAGAACTCGACCAGTGTCGCGAGCGCTTCGATGTCGATCTCGCCCGGGCCATCGGCAGAACTTCCCGAGGGCCCGGCCTTCGAGGGCACCTCGCTGGGCCACTCGCCCTTCGTGCCGGCCAGCGGGCACTTGCCCGGGTACTCCCGAGCGCCCAGTGTGGCGAAGGTGTCGACGTCGAGGATGCGGACCGCCTTGGCGAAGGAGTAGTGCGAGTCCTCGGAGTAGAACACCACCGGCTGGTAGTAGGCCGCGGGCGCCCCCTGGGGGCGGGCTGCCTGCACCCACCGCAGCGGGGCGGCGGAGGCCTTGGGGTCGTGCTCGCTCAACAGCGCCTTGCCGCTGAGGTAGTCGCGCCCGTTCCAGACGCCGTACATGTTGCCCTCGGTGGAGCCCATGGAGAGCGAGTAGCCCCAGTAGGACTCGGGGTTCTTGGGATCGTGCGGCCAGACCGCACGCCACAGAGCGGCGTAGTAGTCGAGCACGGCGCGCTCGACGACCCGGCTGTTGACCTGGTGGCCCTGGGTGCTGAACGGGTCCCCGAGGTTGTTGGTGTGGTACGAGAGGAACCGGGCCAGGTCCTGCTGGTAGCCATTCATGTCCCGGGTGAACTGGTAGCCGAGCATGCGCTTCTGCTTCTCGGCGAGGTACTTGTCCATCTCGTCGAGGGCGTCGTTGCGCTGCTTGTCCGTGAAGCCGGAGATCTGGAGCTCGAAGTGGTGGTAGTCCAGGCGCGTGTCCCCGGTCGGGTAGACGGTGTCGGGGTCCTCGGCGGGGGACGACACCAGGCCGGACTGGCCGTCGGGCACGCCTTGGTCGGTGAGCCCCTGCTCCCACGTGTGCTGTCCGGGGCCGAACGGGAACGGGGCGAGCTTCGGGCCGGTACTGACGTTCGTCATGACGGATCCTGTGAAGTCGGAAGGGGGTTGAGGTCTCGGCGGGGGCGTGTTCCGACCCGTGGGACACCACGGGGAACGCCGATCGCCGGCACCCCGAGTCTTCGACACATCCCGGCTTCCCGCCGCCCCAGGGCGACGCCGTCACACGAACGGCGGAGACAACTCATCCGAGCACCACACCCCACTCGCGGGCCCCGTCCGGAGTCTTCACCCGCTTGGGCTGCCCGAGGGCTGGGGCCGGGGCAGCCGGGACGACGGTGGGGCGGCAGAGTCGCAGGCGTGCCCCGGGCACGCGAGCCGAAGGATCGCGCAATGCCCTTGGCCCCATCGATCCGCAGATCGCGGCGCTGTTGCAGCAGCTCGGGGTGGCCGGGCCGGCGCCGGCCGCCGTGCCCACGGTGGAGGTTATGCGGGCTGTGCGCAACCGCATGCTCGCGCCGGCGGTTGCGCCCAGCCCGCCCCTCGGCGTCGCTTCGGTGCGGGACGGCCGCCCGGCCGGGGTGCCGGTGTGGTGTCCACAGTGGTGCTCTTCCACGGCGGCGGCTTCATCGTCGGCGACCTCGACACCCACGACGGGATCTGCCGCCGTCTGTGCCGGGACCTGGGCGCCGTCGTGGTCAGCGCGGGCTACCGGCTCGCCCTCCGAGCACCCCTTCCCCGCCGTCTACGAGACAGCCTGGCTGGAACCGAGGTCTGCCCGTGGGGTCCGACCGCCGGCCGGACCCCACGGTGCATGCGGCGTGCCCCGCGCGGAAGCGCGTCGCCGGGGGCGGCTGCCGGTGTTCGGCGCCGGGAGGGTCAGGGGGTGAACAGGGGGAGGAGTGGGTGGGTGGTGGCGAGGAGGAGCAGGCCGAGGGAGGCGGCGGAGAAGGGGACGATGCGGCGGGGGCTGATGAGGAGGAAGGCGCCGTGAGTGAGGGCGGCGAGGGTGAGGGTGGCGGGGGCGGGGAGGAGGCCGAGGGCGGCGAGGCCGAGGGCGAGTTCGGCGGCGGCGGTGGCGAGGGCGGCAGTGCGGGCCAGGTGGCGGAGGAGTGGGCGGGTGAGGGCGGCGCCGAGGGTGGTGGGGCGGGGCCAGGGCGGGAAGTCGCGGTTGCCGGCGGCGGCCTGGACGGCGTTGTAGGCGAGGTTGTCGATCAGGACGCCGCCGCTGATGAAGTGGGGTGAGCGCAGCTTTCGGAAGCCGGCGACGAGGTAGAGCTGTGCGGCGAAGAAGGAGGCGAACAGGCCGGCGGCGGCGCCCGCCGGGCCGGGCAGGGCCAGCAGACCGAGGGCGGTGGTGAGCAGGGCGATGCAGACGGTGGTGAAGCGGCAGCCGCTGCGCCGGCGTTCGTTGAGGATCAGCAGGAGGAGGAGTGCGCAGCTGGCGCCGTAGGTGGCGGTGGCGGTGGGGCCGGGGGTGGTGCGCAGGAGGGCGAGGGCGGCCGGCAGGGTGGCGGCGCCGGTGAGGACGGTGAGGGCGAGGCGGCGTTGGGTGGCGAACTCGGTGGGCGGGGTCCAGCCGTGGCCGAGGCGGTAGGCGTGGCCGTCGGGGTAGTGGCGGGCGATGGTGCGGCAGTCGGTGAGGGTGAGGGCGGCCTGCCAGGTGACGGCGAGCAGCAGGAGCAGTGCGGCGGCGGCGTGGGTGGTGGTCACGGTGTCTCGCGGAGGGCTTCGGCCAGGATGCGCAGTTGCTGTCCGGCGGGCAGTCGGGCGAGGCGAAGGGTGCGGGTGGCAGGGTCGTAGTGGAGTCGCCAGACGCCGTCGGAGCCGATGATCAGGCCGCTGAGCGGGGTGTCGAGGTTGGTGTGGGGGAGCAGGCGGCGGAGTTCGGGGATGTTGAGGTAGTGGCTGCCGGGGGCCAGGTGGAGGCGTTCGATGTCGAGCGGGTGGAGGCGGCCTTCGTGCTGGATCCAGAGGAAGCCTTTGGAGGAGCCGGAGTACATGCCCCAGGAGAACAGGCGGTGCGGTGAGGTCCGCGCGCCCCAGGCGACGAAGACGGCGAGCGTGATCAGCGCGGCGGCGGCCAGGGCGGCCGGGATCCAGGTGGGCATGGCGGGCGTCGCCGGTCAGCGGGTGTGCCGGTAGACCGACACGTGGTAGGCGCAGCCGTCCGTGAACGGGTCCCCGCTCCAGCTGCCGTGGCGTTCGCGCAGCTCCAGGCCGGCGATGCGGGCCATCAGGTCGAGTTCGCCGGTGCCCGCGTAGCGGAAGGCTACGTCCAGGTCGACCGGGCCTCCGCCGTCGCTGGGGGTGACACGGTAGTGGGAGTGGTAGCGCTGGGCGGCCCGGTCGAACGTGCGGTGGAGTACGACCTCGTCGCCGTTGGCCGTCTCGACGGCTTGGCCGCCTGGGGGGTCCGAGGTGACCAGGACTTCGGGGACGAACGCGTCCAGGACGAACAGGCCGTGTTCGCCGGTCAGTTGTGCGGCGGCTTGGAAGCACCGCAGCTGGTCGTCCTGGGTGGCGAGTTCGAAGAGGGTTCCGGCGACGAGGTAGACCAGGTCGTAGGAGCGCCCTGTGAGCGGGGGGCGGGTGAAGTCGGCGATGGTGACCGGGATGCGGTCGCCGCCGGGCTTGGAGGCCAGCCGGGCGGCCATCTCGGGTGAGGCGTCGATGCCTTCGACCCGTACGCCGCGCCGGGCCAGGGGCAGGGCGACGCGTCCGGTGCCCACACCGAGTTCCAGCGCGGTGCCGGGGCCGGCGAGTTGGGCGAGGAGGGTGACGGTTTCGGCGGTCACCGAGGGCTTGCCGAACCAGGTGTCGTAGCGGTCGGCGAAGTGCCGGGTGTACGGGGCGCTCGCCGGGGGGCGGGTGGCGGGAGCGGACACGGTCGGTCTCCGTTCGGGGGTCAGCCCAGCGGGTGCGGGGGCTGCGATGGGGTCGCCGTGGCGGGCTGCGGCGGTTCGTCGACGGGCATCCGGCGTGCGCCGGGGGCCACCACCCGGATCACTGTGGCATCACCCAACTCAGGTACGAAGGTGGGGACTTCGATGACGTCGTGACCCGTGTGCCCTGCGAGCAGGAGGGGCAGGTCCCGCGCGGTGGTCGGAGCCGCCCGCCACGTGCCGTCGGCGGCGCCGTGCAGGAGGTGGGTGAGGCTGTCCTGGCGGTGGTACGTGTGCAGGGCGTGTTCCAGAGGGCCGCTCGGTCGGCGGTACGGGTCGGCACGCAGCCGGGTCCAGGCGGTGCGGGCGCCGGCGCTGTCCATGCTCCAGCGCACCATCAGCGCCTCCTGGACGGCGGCCGCCGCGGCCGGGGCGAGGGCGCCGTCGGTGGCGCGGGCGCCGAAGCTCTGCCGGGTGTCGTCGGCGTCCGCCAGGCAGGCCACCACGCACGCGGTCCCCGCCGGACCCGGCAGCACCACGCAGCGTTCCCTCAGGCCCAGCGCGTCCAGCACCCGCCGGAGCGGCTCGCCGAGTGGCGTCGGATCGCCTGGCGCCACGCGCGGGCCGCCCGCGTACCAGGCGCGCCGGAACAGGTCCCGTTCCAGGACCTCCAGCAGGGCGTGCCTGCGCGCCGCCGCGATGGACCGGTGCGCGGCGAGTCCGGTCGAGCCGGGGGACAGCGGCGCCGCGCAGCCGGCGGGCGGACGGTGGGCCAGGTAGACTGCGCACGCCGGTACGAGCAGCCGACCGGCGCCGGTCAGCGAGGTCCCCTCCACCCACGCCAGTTCCATCTCCCGCGCGCCCGGGACCTGTTGGAGGTCCGGCCAGGTCCACGGGTCCAGGGTGGGCCGGCCCGCGCGGTGCAGGGCGGCGTACGAGCCGATGACGGCCCGCCGCGTTGCGTGGTGCCCGGCGAGGACGTTGTGCATCCGCTCCAGCAGTTCGCCCTCGGCGCGCCGGGTGACGTCGTGGCGCTCGGTCCCGGCGGCCGATCCGATGAGCACCGGCTGTCCGCCGGCCGCGTCGTTGGCCGTGAAGGCGGGGCTGCGCGCGGCGGTGCGGCCGATCAGGAACTCCGGCGCTTCGGGGAAGAGCGCACGGACCTGGACCGGCCAGGCCACGGCGGGGCTCATCGCGCCGGCCCGTCGGTGAAGACCGCCTCGGCCTGCCGCAGCAGTTCCCCGCCCGCCGGGGTCAGCGCGTCGGCGTGCCGGCGCAGGGAGGACGCGCCGTCGCGGCCCTGGTCGAGCAGGACCGCCTGACGGGCCCGCACCGCCGGCTCCTGCGGGAGGTTCCGGTAGAGCAGTACGAGCCGGGCCAGCACCACCACCTGCTGGAACAGGCCGGTCAGCGGCCTCGGGTCGGCGCGCAGCGGGGTGGGCAGCAGGACGTCCGGGTCGGACGGCCGCAGGAAGGGGGTGCCCGCGGCGGCCGCGTTGCACCGGTTGTGGGTGCCCTCGTGTACCAGCGCCTCGGCGAGCCGCACCGGCCCCGCAAGTCCGCTCCCGGGGTCGTCGGTGAGCCTGCGGTGGTGGACGAAGGCGGTGCCGTGCACGGTGAAGTCGGTGAATCCGTCGATGCCGTCGCCGTCCAGGAGGGCGATCTGGCGCAGGGTGACACCGAGTTCGGCCAGCATCTGCGGCCAGGCCCGCTCCAGCGTCCGGTGGCAGGCGGCGAAGGCCGTGCGCAGACCGGTGTTCCAGTCGCCCACCTCGGCAGCGGGTCCGGCTGCGGCGGGGCCGGTGCGGGGCGGGACTTGGCGCAGGGCCCGCCGGACGCTCGCCGTCAGGTGCTCCTCCGTCGGCGGCGCGAGGTCCACGGCCCAGCCGGTGTCCGCGGCCGTGGCCCGCGCCCGTTCGGCGCTAGACCGGGCCCGTTCGGCGACGCCGTCCACCAGTTGCGTGTTCCGTTCCCGCTCACCGTCGCCGGAAGTATTCCCCCGGGCCCGCTGGAGCCGGTGGGCTGTTGCGTGCAGGCCGGGGTAGCGAAGGTCCTGCCTCCGCCACGACGATTCCGCGCACCCCGCCGCGGTCAAGCAGCCGGCCACCATGCCGTCCAGCCGCTCCTCGTCCCTGACCGCCCACTCGGCGTCCGGTTCCACACGCACTGCCGCCTCCCAGCCCTCCTCGATGCTCCTGCTTTCGGGGACCGGGGCGGATACGGCGATCCGCCCCGGTCGTGGCCTCGTCCCGTCAGTTCGGAACGTCGACCATCAGCGCGAAGTCGGGCAGTTCCTCGTCGTCGACGACCTCGACCTCGACCTCTTCCGGCTCACGTGTTTCTTCCATCACGCACTCCTTCTCGGTCGGGCACCCACGCCCTGGTCGGCATAGGCGCTCGCGGACCACGCTAGGCCGATCGGCCGTGTACGACCTGTCGGTCGGGTCGGTTCGGTGCGCGACGGCGTCGCCCGGGCCGCCGTTCTCATCGGGATTCCGGGATCGCCGGACTGCTCCGAACGAGTGACCCGGCATGCTCCGCCCGGCCGGGAGAAGCGCCGGGCGCGGGATCAGGGACCGCCGCTGTGCCGACTGGGGTCCAGGCGCCGGGATTGTCCGGGACGTGGCGGTTGGTGGGGCGTCGGCGGGGGAGCCCCGGCGGCGGCTTGGACGGTGTCGAGCCAGACGGCGAGTTTGCGCGGGTCGGCGCGGGTGGGGCGGAGGATGAGAAGGAGGGAAGGGCCGCGAAGGCGGCGGGCACACGAGCGTTCGATGGCTTCGGGGTCCTTGGCGTACTCGCCGAAGCGTTCGACACCTATCGAGGGCTCGGCCAGCAGGTGGTGCCGTGACCCGGGCGTTCGCATGGTGGCCGGTGGCGTCGACACGACCCCACCGGCCCGGAGCGCGTCCCGGGCACTGCCGTCCGGCGGTGGCCGGGCATCGCCGCTGTCGTGCCGAGCCTCACCGGGCGACCCGTTCTCATGACATCAGGAGACCTCGATGTGTATCCGCACCGTGCTCGCCGCCGCCGTGTTCGCGGCCGGACTGTCCGCCACGACCCGCAGTACCGTCGCCGACACGAACGTCGCCATCCTCAGCGGGGGCAACGGTAACCCGGGCATCATGAGTGACACCGCGAGCAGCTTCGACGAACCGCTGTTGACCTCGTTCCAGAGCGGGAGCTGCGGCTGACCCACCCACGCTCCTCTCGTTCGGCCCCTCCCCGCGCCGGATGGGAACACTCGTTGAGTGCCCTGTGTGCCAGTACTGAACCGGGGGCCCAGGCGGCAGCGCGACCTCATAGGTAGACGCCGGATCCGCCCCGGCGGCGGGCAGCGCCTGGGCCGTCAGCCGGGGCGGCTGCCTACCGCGGCACTCGGACGCTGGCGCTCGTCGGTGGCGTCCAGCGGGCGTCCGTCCAGCTCGTCGGTGAGCGTGATGCCCGAGTACGGCAGGACCGCGCCCACCGGGGGCTTCCAGATCACGCGGTGGTCGGCCGTGAGGTGCGGTGGGCCTTCGGGTAGGAACGGGTTGCCGCAGGGCGATGCCTGGTAGGGGACGTTGTGCCGGAACCCGGTGAGCACGGTGTCGGCAGCGGCACGGGTGATGACGTCGGCGAACACGTGCGAGGGCAGCACCATGTCGGCGTCGATGAACAGCACGGTCGGGAACTGGGCGAGGCGGGCACCGACGTTGCGGGCCGTGGCCGAGCCGCGCCGTTCGGCGAGGCGCACCGCAGTGGTGACCGCCGGGTGCCGGCGGGCGATGTCGAACGTCGCGTCCGTGGAAGCGTCGTCGACCAGGATCACCTCCACGTCGGCCGCGTGCCGCTGGGCGGCGAGCGCGTCCAGCATCGCCGGCAAGGCGTAGGCGGTGTTGCGGGCCGGGATCACCACCGACAGCGCATGGCCGACGCCGTGAGCTGCTCTGGCTTTCGTGGAGTCCCTGATGTCTGGGTTTGTTACGATCCAGGCGTAAGGAGAACCACGAGCAGTGCCAGCACCACGTAAGTACCCGAATGAGCTCCGTGACCGCGCCGTGCGCGAGGTCCGGTCCACCGGCCGGCCTGTCGCTCACGTGGCGCGCGACCTCGGCATCCACCCGGAGGCCCTGCGGTCCTGGGTCCGCCAGGCCGAGGCCGACGCCGGAGAGCGGGACGACCGCCTCGCCACCGCCGAGCGCGACGAGCTGAAGGAACTCCGTAGAGAAGTCGCCGAGTTGAGGCGAGCGAACGAGATCCTCAAGGCCGCCAGCGTGTTTTTTGCCCAGGAGATCGACCGTCCCCGGACGAGGCCGAGCAGGTGATCGACCACCTGCGAGACGGCTTCGGGGTCGATCCCGTCTGCCGGGTGCCGGGCCTGTCGCCGTCGACGTACTTCGCGCGCAAGCAGCGGCCGAAGTCGGCCCGCCGGCTCCGCGACGAAGAGCTGATCCCGCTGGTCACGGCCGTGTGGGAGGACTCCGGTCGCACCTACGGTGCCCGCCGCGTCACCCGCGCCCTGCACCGTGCCGGCCATGCGGTCGCGCGGTGCACCGTCGAGCGCCTCATGCGCGAGCTCGGCATCGAGGGCGTCATCCGCGGACAGCGCCGCCGCACCACCGTCCCCGAGCCGGCCGCGCCGCGTCCGCCGGACCTGGTCAACCGGCGGTTCACCGCCCAGCGGCCGAATCAGCTGTGGCCGGCCGACCTGACCTACATCCTGACCTGGTCGGGCTGGGTCTACGTCGCGTTCGTCCTGGACGCCTACTCCCGCAGGATCGTGGGCCGGCAGGCCGCCACCCACATGCGCACCGACCTGCCGCTGGACGCGCTGGAGATGGCCCTGTGGCGGCAGAAGATCAAGAAGGACACCGGCCTCATTCACCACAGCGACCGCGGGTCGCAATACGTGTCCATTCGCTACACAGAGCGATTGGCCGGACCACCTAACGGGCAAGACCGCTGTCACGGCCGACCCGTCGGACGCCGGGGCGGCGGCTACGGGCCGTCGTGCACAAAGGGGACCCACACCGTCGGGTCGGTCAGGTGCTGGGCGCGGAGGCCGGCCACCGCATGGTGCAGGGCGGTGGCCGTGCCGGTCGCGTCCAGCCCGTTGCTGCCGCTGAGCAGCTGGTACATCCGGGCGACCACCAGGGATGCGGCCTCGTCGTTGATCCTGCCGAGGGTGGCCACCACATGCCGGAAGCCGGCCGTGCGGAAGGCGCCGGCGGGATGAATGGCCTCGTCCGGGAGCAGTGCGCCGCCCCTGCGGGTGTGGCAGGCGGAAAGGAAGGCCAATTCCGCCTGCTCCAGCCGGAGTTCCGCAATATCCAGCACAGTCAGCTCGTCGTCCCGCAGGGACAGGCCGACCGTGGAGGGCGCGCTCAGGTCGAAGCCCCCGTGGCAAGCGAAGTGCGCCCAGCCATGGCGGCTCAACTGCTTGCGCACGACGTTGCTGGTGGCACCCTCGCCGATCAAAACGGTCATCCGCTCGGTACCGGGCGGATGTACCTCGTCCAGCTCGTCAGTTCCGTCGCCCATCATCAGGATCACCTGTCCGATGTCGACGGCCTGCGCGATGGCCACCACCTCGTCGTTGGCGAACGGCAGTACCGGGTGGCCCCTGCCGGTGTCGGTCACCGCGACGGCCAGCAGGCCGGACGAGGCCCGGACCGGCCGTTTCCTGGCTTCGACCAGCGAGGCCAGCGTGGAGGTATAGGAGGACACCGTCAAGTACGGCAGGCCCATCGGCTCGACCTGGACGGACGACGTGCTCCGCGGGTAGCGGCCGGCCGCGTGCAGCGGCAGATTGCTCAGCGAGGCCGTGGGGCACCACCAGATCCGGGGCAGCGCCCCCTGCGGGGCCGGTAGCTCCAGGTGGGCAAGGACGGGGGAGGCGATGTGCTCCCACAGCCATTCGAGGGTGTCGTGCGTGGCGTGCCGGGCCAGGTCCCTGGTCAGGCCGTTGGCGGTGGGGGCGGTCGCCTCCTCCAGGCGCAGCGCGTAGGTGTTGGCTATCCGGTCCATCTCCTGCGAGGTGAAACTCGACAACGGCACCAGCTCGGGGCCGCCCTTCGGCCGCAGCACGATCGCGTCGCAGCGGAGGGTACTGATGTTGACGATGACCACAGGGCCCTTGGCGGAAGCCTCGGCGAGGTCCTGGAAGCGGGGCGGCTCCAGGAAGCCCTCCACCGACGGGTGGGCCTGCGCCTCGGCCACCTTGAGCGACCACTGTGTCGCCAGGCGCAGTCGGGCCTCGCGGTCGAGGCCCGACCTCGCGGCCAGCTCGGAACGGATCTGTTCGAGCTCCTCGGCGAGGCCGGGCGCCTGCGCGGCCAGGACGGTGAGGTCACCACGCACCTGCTGGGCGGAACGCCACAGCACGGACCGGCCGCGCTCCAGCAGTTCGACGGCAAGTTCCAGCTGGCCCGTCGCTATCGCCAGTGCTGCGGCGTCGCGGGGCATCGCCGCAGCACTGTGCAGGCCCCGCTCCTGGTCGTCCCGGTCGAGTCCCATCCAGCCGAACTCCTGCAGCAGGTTCACCGCGGCGACGGCTCCGGCCAGGGCGTCCGGGAGGTCGCCGGCCTCCCATGCCACGCCACTCCAGATCCGGGCCGCGAGCAGCCGGTCCGGTGCCGAAGCGTGCTGCGCACCCGATGCCGTGCGCAGGTCGGCCAGAGCCGCCTCCCGGTCCGCTGCCGGTCCGCCGAGCCGGTGACGTTCCATCAGCGACCTGAACCGCTGTACCAGGGTGAGGGCGTACGCGCTGCCACGGGGGCCGCAGGCCGACACGGCGGCGTCGAACGACTCAACCGCCTCCGAGGCCATCTCGTGCGCGTCGCTGCGCCGGCCGCCGTCCGCCGCGGACTCGGCAGCCTTCAGCAGCAAGGTGCCCAGCTTCCGGTGGCCGTTCAGGAGGGACAGTGGGTCGCGGGCCGTGGTGACCGCCTGCCTGGCCGCAGTGACCGCCGCTCCGGGATCACCCTCCGCCTCGGCCGCTTCGGCCAGGCGGAGCAGTAGCCGGGACCGGTCCCTGTGGTCACCCGGCGCCGCGTCGAGCGCGAGCTGCGCCGCAGCGACAGCGCCCGGGGCCTCCGCGGCGAGGGCCGCGGCGATCAGCGCCTCCGGGTGGCTGCGCGCTGTCTCGCTGGTGAGCTGCTGCGCGTGCTCGGCGTAGAGCCGTGCCGTCCGGCGGTCCTCCTCCCGGTCCGTCAAGGTCGCCCGGAGATCGAGCGCCCGGGCCAGGGTGGTGACGGCGATTCCGAGGTGCGGGGAGTCGCTGTCCGCCGAAGCCGAGCTGAGTGCCTCGATCGCCGCGCTCACATCAGCGACCGAACTGCTACGGTACCCGCGCAGCAGCAGCGCTGCCGCCAGGTTGTTGAGTGCGCCGGCATCTCCTGCTCCGGCAAGGGCGACCGTTTTCTCGGCGACTGCGACGATCTCGTCCAGGTCGGCTCCGGCAATGTCCCGCTGGGCGAGTTCGAACAGGGCCCCGCAGAGGTTGCTTGCCAGGACCAGCTTGGCCGAGTTGTCGCCGACGGGCTGTTCGAGGGAAGGGCGCCCGTACCGCGTCACCGCCTCCAACAGCGCCTCGGGACGAGAGTCGAGGGTGAACTGCTTGCGCAGCAGGTGGAGGAGGGTCCCGACCGCCTCCGGTCGGCGTGGATCCGTCGGCAGGCTGCGGTGCACCGTGGCCTCGGCGGTGGCAATCGCCTCCTGGAGGTCGTGACGGCGGCCGTGGCGGCCGTACTGTTCGCTGAGCAGGTCGCGCAGGTCGGACAGCATCGTGACGCTGCCCGCGTCGTCCTCGGGCACGGCCTGCACCGCCTGCCTGGCCAGGCTGATCGCCCTGACCATCGCCGCGTCGCTGCCGGTCGCCTGGAAGAACCGGTAGGCGCCCTCGGCATCCCGGCAGAGCGCCAGGGTAGTGGACTCGGGGCTACCCTTCACCGCTGCCGCCCTGTTGGCGAGCAGCAGCCGCACATTGCCGGCGGCCTGCGGATGCCCCATGGCCTCGGCGAGCCGGAGCCAGGTGAGCGCCTCCGGGTCACCCGCGTTGAACAGCAGCACCCCGAGGTTGTTGGCCGCCCAGGGGTGTCCGCCGTCGTGGGCCAGGGCGAAGCACAACCGGGCGCGACCGAGGTCCCCCCTGCGTTCGGCCAGCAGACCGCAGTTGTACAGACCCGCGACATTGCCCTGCTCCGCGGCCTCGGTAAAGAGCGCCTCGGCCTCGGCGCTGCGGCCGAGTCGCTCCAGCCGTACGCCTTCCTCCACCAGGTCGCGTCCGCCTGTCTCGCCGTTGACCTCCATCGACCTGTGCCCCCCCAGCGCAGTTGATTGTCCGAACGCACATCATGGTAGGAGGCTGATCAGTAGAGTGTGGCCATGTCTGTTGAGAATGGCATCAGTTACTCGGCCACGACCGATGTCCAGTGGACCGTGCGTGCGTATGCACTGCTCGGCAGTGACGACCTCAAGGTGGAACTGCTGGAGTCCGGTGCCGCGCCGTGCCTCGTGGTGAAGGGACCCTGTCCTCGCTGCGACCACAGCCTTGTCGACCGGCAGACCACCGTCGCCCTCTACGGGCTGTCCGGGCCCAACCGCAGCCAGGGAGACAGTGCGGTCAACGCGGTAAGCCTGGACGTGACCTGCGCCTGCGGCGTCGAGCATCAGGGCGCGCCCGAGGGCGTGACCGGATGCGGTGTCAGCTTCCGGCTAGAGGTCGCCGCCCCGTGAGGCTCAACCGCCTGCCCCAGGCGCCGACTGTGGCACCGAGCAGCACGGACCTGGCGGAGCGGGACCGCTTCCAGGCCATGGTGCGCGAGTCCCTCCCCAGCGTGCGGGCCAGCGCGGAGGTGTGGCGCAACGGCTTGGCCGCCTTCGTCACCCTGATCGGCACGGCGGTGGTGCTGAAGGGCCGCACCACCGCCGCTGACCTGCCGACGAACTGGCGGATTGCCGTCACCGCGTTCATCAGCGGCGGACTCGCACTCGCGGTGACGGGTCTTTGGCATGCGCTCGCCGCCCAGGCCGGGTCCCGGCCGCTGCGGGTCACCCTGGCCGACATCCACAGTCGGTACGGGTCGCTCGACGCCTTCAACCTGGCGACCGCGATCAAGGTCGCCCACCGTCTCACCCTCGCGCGGCGGACCGTGGCCTGTGCTCTGACCTGCCTGTTCATCGGCACAGCCCTCACCTGGTGGGCCCCGAGCGTACAGACAGGTACGCTGCGGGTGACCTACAGCACGGGCACCGCCTGCGGGACGCTGCTTTCCGAGGACGGCGGAGTGCTGCATCTGACGGTCCAGGGGCAGTCCGAGCCGATGGCCATCCCCGTTGCCCAGCTGATCTCCATGACCACGGTCACGGACTGCGCCTGACGATCTGCGGCGGGTCCTGGCCGAGCCGAAGTCCACCCCTGGAAATCCGCGTCGCAGGGCCGTGCAGGCGTATCCGAAAGATGGCGAGTCATCAGTTGGTGCCACGTGATGGCACACAAGTACCGTCGCCGGGGTGCCCGTCCCGGGCCGTTCCACCCGGAGGACCTCGATGGCTTCCAAGTCCGGGGCAGCGCAGACAGGCGGGGCGCGACCTCGAGCGTCAAGGTTGAGCCGACCAGCGCTTGCACATAGTGCCGGTCCAACAGAGCACGGTGCGGGGGTCCTCGGCTCACGAGCCGATGAGTTAGGAGCGGCGCGAGGCGACGGGGTGCTCAACTCCTGACGATCCAGCAGCTCAGCCTCGCTGGCGGGGAATACGACACATCAGGAATAAGTGACGTCTCCTCGATGATCCGCCCGTACCGCTCGAAGCGGCGGGCCGGCACCCGGACCTGCCCCGTCCCCTCCGGAAGGTCCGTGGCCTTCGGCGCCGGAGCGGGCACGGGCTTCGGCGGCGCGACGGGCGTGGGCGCCCAGGCCGTGCAGGACCGGCCCTCGGCGCCGGCGCCCTTCTCCAGGACCAGCGGCACATTCGGGCGGCCGGCGGCCGGCTCGGCCAGGCCGAGGAGGCGGTCGGAGAGGTCGTTGACGGCCGTCAGCCGGTCGGTGTCGCGCTGGACGAAGGCCCGCCAGGCCTGCCGCCAGTACGAGGAGTCGCCGCCGGTGTCGGGGAACCTGGGCCGAAGGGTGACCGCCGCACCGGTACCCGTTCCCTCGGCGGTCAGGTAGAGGCCGGTGGCGACGTGCCGGATCCGGTGCTGCGCCACCCGGAACCGCTCGGCCACTCAGCGCTCGCCCTCGCCGCCGGTCTCCGGCCCGAGCAGCACGGGGGTGCCCGCCGGGCTCCCCGGCGCGGCACCGGCCACCAGGCCGGGGACCCGGAGCAGGCGCAACACGAACGTCTCGGCGGGCCAGTCGACCGGCATCTTCAGCACCCTCTCGGCAGTATAATATGACATGATGTCATGAATATGATCACCCGATCGGTCGGGGCCACGCCAGACCATGCCATAACCGACTGATCGTCATGTCCAATGATGTGCGCAGCCGGAACCGGGACGCGCGACCGGGAAGGCGCCGACCTGGGCGGGCGGCGCCCACACTGGATCGCATGGAAACCGAAGACACTCCCACGCCCCGCCGTGAGGTCTACGACGCCGGGAACAAGGACACCCTGCCGGGCACCCTGGTGCGCTCCGAGGGCGATGGCCCGAGCACGGACGAACTGGTCAATAGCGTCTACGACGCGCTGGGCAGCACCTTCGACTTCTTCCGGGACGTGTACGGCAGGAACTCCCTCGATGGCGAGGGCGGCCCGCTGCGGGCGACCGTCCACTACCGCGAGAAGTTCCCCAACGCGTTCTGGGGCGGCGAGCGGTTCGTCCTTGGCGACGGCGACGGCGAGCGGTTCAAGGTGTGCCCGCAGGAGATCCTCGACGTCGTCGCCGCCGGAATGACCCGGCAGATCATGAACCCGCAGCACCTGTACGCCTTCGAGCCCGGGGCGCTCTCCGAGTCCATCGCCGAGGTCTTCGCCTCCTTCGTCAAGCGGCACGCGCTCGGCCAGAGCGCCGACCAGGCCGACTGGCTCCTCGGCCTCGGGATGATCGCCCCGGGCATCAGGGTCAAGGCCCTGCGCTCGCTCGCCGAACCCGGTACGGCCCACGAGGACTACAGCCTCGGCAAGGACCCCCAGCCAGCCCACATGGAGGACTGCAAGGAGATGTCCGTCCAGCGGGACAACGGCGGAGTCCACATCAACTCGGGCATCCCCAACCGCGCCTTCCACCTCACCGCCACCGCCATCGGCGGCAACGCCTGGGAGAGGGCCGGCCGGATCTGATACGACGCCGCCACCGGCGGCAAACTCAGCGCGCAGGCCACCTTCGCCGATTTCGCCAAGCTGACCGCGACTGTCGCCGAGGACCTCTACGGCACCGGGACCGAGCTGGAGGCGAACGATCCGCAACAGCCGTCTGCCCTCGTCGTCATCGATCGCCCGGACCTGCGCGCGTTCAGCCACGTGATCATTCTGACCGTCCGGAGCCGCCGTCCGCAGCATCCGGCTGGCTCGTCACGAGAGGGCGAACGTTGGCTGATGCGGCACCAAGGTGCATGCGGGGTGGGACGGTCCGGAGGTCGGGATGGCCGCTCGTCATGCAGCCACCGTCGGATAATGGTTTGCTTTCCCAACCCTCCAGGTCTCTGGTAAGTTCGATTTTCCAACTCGATACTCCGGTCGGTTGGCTCCCAGGCCCCCGGATGGCGTGCCTGCCGTTGCGAGGGGCCCGAACGAAGGAGTGGACATGTCCGTCGGCCGAGTGTCGACCCGTACCCGCATCACCGAGCTCCTCGGCATCGACCACCCGATCGTGCAAGGGCCGTTCGGTGGCGGCTACTCCACCGTCCGGTTGGCCGCCGCCGTGTCCAACGGCGGCGGCCTGGGCTCCTACGGCGCCCACGTCCTCGCCCCTTCGGACATTGCGGCCACCGTGGCGGAGATCAAGGCCCGCACCGCGCGCCCGTTCGCGGTGAACCTCTGGATACCGCAGCCCGGCGAACGCGAACCGACCATGACCGAGTCCGAGTTCGCCACTCACATCGGGAGGCTCCGTCCGTACCTCGACCGACTCGGCCTGCCCGACCCGCAGTTCCCCGCGTCGTTCGGCGAGGACTTCGATCAGCAGGTGGACGCGCTGCTGGAGGCCCGGCCGCCGGTCTTCAGCTTCGTCATGGGCATCCCGCCCGGGGACGTCCTGGCCGAGGCCCGGCGTCGCGGCATCGTCACCCTCGGGACGGCGACGACCGTCGACGAGGCGGTCGCGCTCGACGAGGCGGGGGTCGATGCCGTCGTGGCCTCCGGGGCGGACGCCGGGGGCCACCGAGGGGCGTTCCTGCGGCCGACGGGGGAGTCCCTGGTCGGGACGTTCTCCCTCGTCCCGCAGGTCGTCGACGCCGTCTCGGTGCCGGTCGTCGCCGCCGGCGGGATCGCCGACGGCCGCGGGATCGCTGCCGCACTGGTACTCGGCGCCGACGCCGTCCAGATCGGCACCGGATTCCTCGCCACCGACGAGTCCGGCGCGAGCGCCGTCCACAAGCGGGCGCTGCACAGCCCGCAAGCCCGTGTCACCGTGCTGACCAGCACCGTCTCCGGCCGCCAGGCCCGGACCATTGCCAACCGGTTCGTGCGGGAGATGGCCGGGTACGAGGGCGACCTTCCGCCGTATCCGGTCCAGGGCGCACTCACCGAGCCCATCCGCCGCGCGGCCGTCGAACGGGGGCTCCCCGACTACCTCAACCTCTGGGCCGGGCAGGCCGCACCGCTCACCCGACCGCGCACGGCCCAGGAATACCTCGCCGCCCTCGTCGAGGCAATCCGGCCCCGCGTGTAACGGCACGTTCCCTCCCGTGCGGCCCCGCACGGCCGCCCTCTCTCCTCACACCGGGCGGACCCCGTGCTGTCTTCGACGTCGGCCACCACGCAGACCGCCACGGAAGCCACCACAGTCGACGAGCGGTTGGCGGACCCGGAGTTCCTGGTGACCGCAGACCCGGAACGGGTCACCGCGCTACTCGATGTGGCGCCGAGTCCGGCGGCACGGGTGGGGCCGCGGTGTACGGGGTGTCGGCGGCGACGACGTTGCCGGACGGCTGCCCTGTGGCCGTCACCGGCGGGGATGACGTCCGGGTGTGCGGCCTGGCGACCGGCCGGCACATCGTCACCGTCGCGGTCGACTGCCGGATGGTCCGTGGCGCCGGCTCCGAACCTGACCTGGCGGCCGGGCACTACTGGACGCCGCATCGGCCGCGGTATGGGCGGTGGCGCCGCGAAGTCGTGCACGCCGGTTCGACGCCTGTCCGACCAGTCCCGGCTCTTGGATCATTCCGGCCCGGCCGCGGTCCAGCCGGGGGCTGTGAAGCGCGGGGTGAGGGAGCGGCTCTCCACCTCCGTGCCGCAGGCGCGGCAGACGACGGCCGGGTCGAGCGTCGCGCCGCACGAGTGCTCGAAGACGGTCGGCGGCACGGCGTTGAGGTGGCGGTCGCCCCAGCGCAGCAGCACGGGGCGCAGTTCCTCGCCGGCCGGGGTCGGGCGGTACTCGTACCGGGTCGGGCGGTCGCTGTACTGGACCTTCTCCAGGATTCCGGCGTCCACGAGGCGGCGCAGCCGAGTGGTGAGGATGCCGCGTGGCGCCCCGATGTTGCGGGCGAGGCCGTCGAAGCGGTGCACACCGAAGAAAACCTCGCGCAGGACCAGAAGCGAGTACTTCTCCCCGACCACTGCGAGCGCGTCGGCGATCGAGCAGGGGCGGGGGGTTGCGGCTGTGGTCATGGTCATGTAGTTCATCAAGGATCTAGGGTTGGCTTTTCCAACCTACCCTCCTATGGTGAGTCTTGTTTTCCAACTTGCTGGTGGAGGTGGTGGGCATAGACGGGCTGCCGCTCGGTATCCATGCCGCACAGTGGCCGGGCGGAGCCGTGAGCATCGCCGCCGCGAACGGCTTCACCTCCGGCCTGCACGGCTCTGCTCGTCACCGGAATGGCTCTGCTGTTCAGTGCCGCGGCCGTCGTACTTTCCCGGCCGGAGACCCTGAGCACACCTGACTGACCCCCCCTCGACGAGGCCTTCGCGCGCGTGCGACTCGCCCGGCCGCAGGAGGCCCGGTTGCCGATCCGGCGAAGGCCGACGTCAACGGCGGCGCCAACGGCACCCGGCTGATGACCACGTCCATGCCATGCGCCAGCGCGGCACCCGCCATGCCCTGCAGGCGATGTGCGAGACCGACGGCCTGGCCAACGCCACCATCCTGGAGATACCCAAGTGAACCACCCCAGCACCTGGACCACCTTCACACGTGCCGGCGTCCCCCTGACCTCGGGCACGGCCGCCGGCGACGGTGACTCGATCACCTACCACGCAGCCGGCCCGGAGGACGGTCCCATGCTCGTCTTCGTCCACGGCTGGCCGGCCAACGGCCGCACCTGGAAGCACCAACTGGCCGCCTTCGCCGCGCTCGGGTTCCGCGTCATCGCGCCCGACATGCGCGGCTACGGAAGCTCGACCGTGCACCAGCGGCGAGACGCGTACGCCCAGGAGCACCTCGTGGGCGACATGGTGGCCCTGCTCGACCACCTCGGCCGCGAACAGGCCGTCTGGATCGGACACGACTGGGGCAGCGCAACCGTCTGGGGCCTCGCCGCTCACCATCCCGAGCGCTGCGCGGCCGTGGCCAGCATCTGTATCCCCTACCGCACGCTCGAACGAGGGGTGCCGGCTCTTCTCGAACACGTCAACCGCTCGATCTATCCGCCGGACACCCACCCGTACGCCCAGTTCGACTACATGCACTACTACGCGTCCGAGGCGGAGCGGGCCGCGCAGGTCCTCGACGCACGGCCGGCCAACGCCGTGAAGGCCTTCTTCCGTGGGGGCGTTCCGGCCGTTCACGGGAAGCCCGGGGTGACCTCGGAGATCACCCGCAATGGGGGGTGGTTCGCAGGCGCGGACGCGGTTCCGGACCTCCCGCCCGACACCGGAGTCCTGGACGAGGAACTGCTCGCGGACCTCACGTCCTCGCTGACCCGAACGGGATTCGCGGCCTCGATCGCCTACTACCTCAACGACGAAGCCAACCGCGCCTACAGCGACACCTCGCTGAACGGCGGACGGCTGGACATGCCGGTCCTGTACCTCGAAGCGTTCTACGACCAGGTCGCCGACACGTCCGTATCCCGGCTCGCGGAGCCCATGCGGCGGTACTGCACCGACCTCACCGAGGAATCCGTCGAGGCTGGTCACTGGGCCCAGCTCGAACAGCCCACCGCCGTCAACACCGCGCTCGCCCGCTGGCTTGCCACCAAGACCCCGAGCCTGTGGCCCCAGCCGACCCGCCCGCCCAGGACCTGACACCAGGTCGGCAATCACGGCGGCTGGGCCGGGCGACACCGCCGACAACCGGCGCCCCGCCACATGGCTCCCGGACCCGACCGCAACCACATCCCAGCTCACCCTCCACCCGACTTCGGCAGCTGAGGCGGCCGGCTCCCTTGTGGTGCGGCGAACGCTCTTCTCCCTGTCCTTTGCAGAGAACGTAGGAGCCCCTGCTGCTGCCCTGTGATCTTGCAGAGCAGGTACGTCTTCACGGCCGTCCCGACGGTGCTGACCCGGTCGGGGACGAAGTCGGTGAGTCCGGACGGCGCGCAGGCCGGTGGTGTTGAAGGCGACCACGTTGGGTATGCGCGGTGCCCAGACCCGGATCAGCACCGGGTGGGCGTCGGTCGCGGAGTCGAGGGTCCACCGCTCGGGCAGGCGGCGTTCGGCCAGGTCCTGCTCCGAGTGGCGGATGAAGTAGTGCGGCCCGCAGACCGGGGTGCGCATGATCCGCGGCCTGCGCGCAAGCCCCAGTCGCCACGAAAGCCCGAGACCGGTGAGCCGGGTGAGGCCTTCCTCGGCCGGCGCGTCCAGAGCGGCGGACGGGACGGCCCGGCGCACCCGCACGGCCCGGGCGGCGGCGGATCGGCTCCGCTCCTTCCTCGGTCATGCGCCGATCACCTTGACCGCTGTGCCCCGCCGTGGCGGGGCGAGTCGGCAGGTCGAGGTCGGCGACGTGCTGCTCCGGGGCGATGAGCGCGGCCGGCGTGGCCGTGGAGCCCGTGTCGACGGCCGCCTTGCGGTGGTCCCACAGAGCCTTCCCTGCCCGGGCGATCTCCGCGTCCGGCACCAGCACGGAGTGCGCCCCGTTCTGCGGCGACAGTCGACAAGGGGCGTCGAAGCCGGCTCCTGTGGCTTCGAGGCCCCTTCGCGGTGCCGGTGCTCAAGGGCGCCCTCGGCGAGCGGTGGACCAGGTGCAGAGTCCCGGGGGCGGGGTCACCAGGGTTCGGGGACCGGGACGGTGTCACGGTGCTCGCCTGTGTGGAGGGAAGGCAGGAAGCGCGACAGGAAGGTGAACTCGTTGTAGCAGTGCCGCAGCACTTCGCGGCCGAACTCGTCCGTGAAGGTCTCGGCCATCTGCTGTGGCGTCAGCTTGCCGACGAGGCCCGCGCCGAAGTAGAAGTTGCTGCGCAGAGCGCTGCCCCAGGCGTGTCGCGGCACAGGTGCATGAGCCGGTTGGCCCAGGACCCGCCCGTCCTCGTCGCGTTCGGCGTCGAAGCCCATGCCGATGCGGCCGCAGCCCGCGCCGGTGAGCCGGCCCTCGCTGCGTGCCTGCCCCGCTGACGAAGTCGTGGGCGACCAGGGAGTGGAAGGTGTGGAGGGTCCGGCGGATCAGCGTCGCGTTCTCGGGGGTGACGCCCCAGCGTTCGAGCTTGCTCCAGCAGCCGGCCTCGCTGACGAGTTCGGCGGGGTCCTCTCCTGGCATCAGCATGAACTCCCACCGGGCGTGGTCGCGGGCCAGCCAGCGGAAAGAGGGTCACCGGACGCTCGGGGTCGCACATCTGACCGGAGCTGGGCATCGCGATCTCCCGGTCCGGTTCGTGGAGCCTGACGTCCACGATGGAGAGCGTCTCGGAGAATCCGAAGTCGTCCCAGGTGATGCCGGTCGCCTTGCGGACGAAGGGAGTTGGCTCCGTCGGCACCGATGACATAGCGGGCGCGGACCGTCGTGGTGGCGCCGTTCGGCTCCCACCGCTGTCCGTCCTGCGTCCCGCCGCGGAAGGTCCTCTCCACCCGGTCCTCGCGCTGTTCGAGGCCGACCGCCTCCCAGTCGCGGTGGACGGAGACGTTCTCGTGGGCTCCGGCCACCTGTGACAGCAGGGCTTCGAGGTCGGGCTGGTAGGTTCTCCGGACCGGTGCTCGATCTGCTGCAGCTCGTCAACGCAGGGCTCATCCTGCTGGTCGGCGCCCTCCTCCAGCGGGAACCCATGCCATCGCGGCGACGGCCGCCGACAGGGTCGGTACGTGAGAGGCTGTCCGCCCCCACCCACCGGACGCAGGTAGCCGGCCTCCGCCCAGGCGATCGGGGACGTCTCCTCCGTCCCCGATCGCCGAGGACGCCTGGACGACTGGCGCTCCAACCACAGTGACGTAGTCACCGACCTCACACCGGCCAGGACCTCGTGGGTCGAGGAACGAAGGCGGCGCCGCCGGGACGATCCCGCTGCCCGTGCCGCCGGCAGGGGGTCGGGCAGCGCTACCGGGGCCACCCGGGTTGGTGAAGAGTGCGCCGCGGCGCTTGACCGGGTCCTTGCTCGCCATCCTGGAGACGGCGATCTCGATCTGGCGGCCCTCGGGATCGCGGTAGTCCAGCGGTACGTCGAGCGTCGTGCACTCGAGCCGGGAGGACGCGGCCTCCCTCGGGCACGGACCCCAGGTCAGGGAGGGCGGCGTGGCCGTCACCACGCTCGCGGTCGTCGTCCTGTTCACGCTCACCCTCGGCGCACCGGGTGCCAGGACAACGGCGACTGCGGCGCCCGCGAAGGTGAGGAGCAGGGCCTTCCTGAACACGCGATGCCCTCCTGGGTTCCTCAACCTGTGTGGTGGTGAGCGGCGTACTCGACGCCTCCCTGCGGCCGACAGCGGAATCGCCGAAGGGGTGGGGCCTCAGGTCACCGCGGGCTTTGTCGAGTTCGGTGCGATGGTCCGCATCGACGTTCCCGGTGAGGCGGACTGCTACCGCAACGACGGCACTCTGGAGTACGTGCTGCGCGGCTTCATCAGCTGACGACCCACCATCTCCCCGAAGCGACGGACCACTTCGTGCGGTCCGGCCCTCTTGTGTGCACTCTCGCCATGGGCTAGATCTCTTCTCGCGATTGGTACAGACCATCTGACCCCACTCAGACAAGGCCACCAGCATGTTCAGACGCACCTCCGCGTTCCTGGCGACGGCTCTGCTCGCCTCGCTCGTCGCGGTCCCCGCGGCCGCTCACGCCGATGACGACGACAGCCGCCGGCTGCCCGGCCACCGGGTGGCCTACTTCACCGCGTGGAGTGCCTACAGCGGCTTCTCCGCCAAGAAGGTCCAGGACTCGGGCCAGGCGGCGAAGCTGACCGTGATCAACTACGCCTTCGGCAACATCTCCCCCGAGGGCACCTGCTTCGAGGACAACCTGGCCGACCAGGCCGACGCCTGGGCCGACTACCAGCGCCCGATCGCCGCGGCCGACTCGGTGGACGGCATCGCCGACACCGAGGACCAGCCGCTGAAGGGCAGCTTCAACCAGCTGCGGAAGCTCAAGGCGAAGAACCCCCACCTGAAGGCCGTCATCTCGATCGGCGGCTGGGGCTGGTCCAAGTACTTCTCGGACGTGGCCGCCACCGACGCCGCCCGCAAGAAGTTCGTGGCCTCCTGCGTCGACCTCTACATCAAGGGAAACCTGCCGCAGTTGGGCTCGCCGGAGGGCGGCCCGGGCAGCGGCGCGGGCGTCTTCGACGGCATCGACCTCGACTGGGAGCACCCGGGCGGCGACGGTCTGCCGGACAACTCGGTGCGCCCCGAGGACGGTCGCAACTTCACCCTGCTGCTGGCCGAGTTCCGGCGGCAGCTGGACGCGCTGGGCAACGGCGGGCGCGGGCGCCACCTGCTGACGGCCGCCGTCGCCGCCAACACCGACATCGCGGACCGGCTGGAGTTGAAGAAGGTCGCCCGCCACGTGGACTACCTGAACCTGATGACCTACACCATGCACGGCTCCTGGGAGCCGCAGGGCCCGACCAACCACCAGGCGAACCTCTACACCGACCCGGCCGACCCCTCCGGCACCGGCAACAGCTACAGCGCGGACCGGGTGGTGCGTCACTACCTGGCCGGCGGCCTGCCGGCCCGCAAGGCGGTGCTCGGGGTGCCGTCCTGGGGCTACGGCTGGACGGGAGTGCCCGCCGGGGCGAAGAGCGGCCTCTACCAGCCCGCCACCGGCATGTCCCCGCGCGGCGGCGGCCAGCTGCCCTACAAGGCCATCAAGGACCTGCCGGGCGCCGTGCACACCGACCGCCAGTACGGCGCGGCCTGGAAGTACGACGGCACCGAGTTCTGGACGTACGACAACCCGGCCACCGCCACCCAGAAGGCCCGCTACACCCGGCGGAACGGGCTCGGCGGCGTGATGGTCTGGTCCCTGGACGGGGACGACGCCCAGGGCTCGCTGATCGCCGCGCTGGACCGCGGTCTGCGGCGCTGACCTGCGGTTGTGATCCGGCGGCGGGCGGGGCGACCCGGCCGCCGCCAGGTGCGGCGGCCGAGATGCGCAGTCCGGCCGAGTCGTTGCCCGTTGAGCTGGTCGTAGGCGGTGCGCACCTCGTGTACGGCGGCGTGCAGCCGCTGGGGGGCGGACAGCCTGTGCTCCAGGTGGTCGCCGGGGCGGGCACCCCGGGTCGGGGTGCCGTCAGGCGGGTTCGGTCGTCGGTTCGCCGTCGCGTTGGTGGGGGAGGGCGGTGGCGTACTGGGCGGCTTGTAGGAGGTAGGAGGCGCGGTAGCGGCCGTCGGGGTCGGCCATCAGCTGGGCGTGGGTGCCCTGTTCGGCGAGGCGGCCCTGGTGGAGGACGTAGATGAGGTCGGCGTCGGTGGGGACGACGTAGGCGAGCAGGTTCGGGTCGCTTCCCAGGCGCTCGCGCATGTCGTCGCGGAAGGTGGTGCGCCACTCGTCGGTGAGCGGGCCGCCGTCCAGGACGGCGACGCGCAGGCGCAGCAGTTCGTCGGCGTCTTCGGGAAGGGCGGGCCGGGCGGTGGTGGGGGTCATCGACTGGTCCTCTCCGGGGCGGGGTGGGTGGTCAGCAGGAGGCAGAGCAGGCTGTCGAGCGGGTACTCGGCCGTGGTGGCCCAGCCGAAGGAGCGCAGGAGGTCGAGGGCGGCCGGGCGCAGGCCGATCGACTCCCGGCCGGCGCGTTGGCGTTCGGCGAGCGGGGTGGTGACGAGGAGGCGGCCGCCGGGGGTGAGGAGGCGGCGCGTGCAGGCGACGGTCGGTACGAGGTCGACGAACGGGAGGAACAGTCGGCAGGTGATGAGGTCGAACTCGCCGGCGGGGAGCAGGGTCAGGCCGCCGCGGTCCGTGTCGAGGAGCCGGAAGTCGAGGCCGTCACGGTCGTGGTGCCGGTCCTGGGCGGTGTTGACGGCGACCTCGGAGAAGTCGACGCCTGTGGTGGCGAAGCCCAGGCGGTGGAGGGCGGCCGTGTACTCGCCGGTGCCGCAGCCCAGGTCGAGCGCCCGGTGGCCGGTACCCGGGCCGAGGCGCTTGGCGAGCAGCGCGACCTCCGTTTCGGTGACGGGCCGGAAGCCCTTGCCCTGCTGGTAGTGGTCGTTCCAGTGGTCGGCGGCGGACACGGCCGCTCCTCTCGGTCGGGGCGCTCGGCGGGCGGGCGGCTTCCTCGTCGAGCAGGACGAGGTGCACGCCGACGACCAGGGCAGGCGGCTCCGCCCCGGCCAGGCGGCGGGTGCCGTCGAGTGGAGTCACACGGCCCTCCCGGACGGTTGGCCGGCCGCGTCGGCGAGCAGCGGCAGGTAGTGCCGCATGTAGGGCGGAACCTTCAGGCCGAGCACGTCGTCGAGGGGGACCATGCGCACGGCCAGCCCCTCGTCACCGAGCCGCAGGTCACTCTCGGCGCCGTCCCAGGCGGCGTGCAGGACGCGGGTGAGCGGCAGGCCGAGGTCGTCGTGTGGGTCGGGGAGGGTCCGCAGCCCGGTGATCTCGATGCCGGCCTCCTCGCGGACCTCGCGCACCGCCGTCTCCTCGGCGCTCTCGTCGGCCTCGCGCCAACCGCCGACCGGAGTCCAGAAGCCGGGCCACGGCATGCCCGGCCGGTCTTCGCGCCGGTGCATCAGCAACCGGCCCGCGGCATCGCCGACGAAGACGAGGACGCCCTCGAAGTCGTCGCCGGCCGGGGCGGGGCGCTCCAGGTAGAGGGGGACGCCGGAGCGGTGGGCGCGCAGTACCTGCCGCAGCCGCTGGTAGCGGCCGGGTTCCATGAGTCGCCGCCAGTCGTGCGCGCTCTCGAACCGCCACTCGGTGTGCTCGGCCGGGTCGAGCCGGATCCGGGCCTGCTGCTCGGGCGTCAGGACGCCGCCGTCGAAGACGTAGCCGCACACCGGTACGGGGTACTCGGTACCGGCCTGCTCGTGGATGACGGCCACCAGACGCCGCCGGGCGATCACCGCGGGGTTCTCGGCGGCGAGGTCGAGGCCCAGTTCCTCCCGGGCCTCGCGCAGGGCGGTGGTGAAGGGCGTCTCGCCGTGCTCGACGTTGCCGCCGGGGAAGTTCCACACGTTCGGGTTGATGGTCGAGCGCATCCCGAGGACGCGGTCCTGCGGGTCGGTGACCAGGAGGCAGCCGTAGGAGCTGGGCCGGGCGACGGTGGTGAGGTAGCCGCCGACGGGCCGCCAGCCTGGGATGCCCAGACGCCGTGTCAGCCACTCAATCACGGCGCGCTGGCCGTCGCCGGTCGGCGGCAGGGCGTCCGGGTCCGCCCACTGGTGGCCGTCGTGGTCCGGGGAGGGGGCGATCTCGGTGCCGTCCGGCGCGACGGTGGTGAAGACGAACTGGCGCACGCGCCGCCCGTGCTGGTCGGTGAAGTCGAGGGGTCGCGCGTACTCCAGCGGCAGGCCGGTGAGGCCGGCCTCACCGGCAAGCTCGCGGGCCGCGCCGGCGGGTACCGGCTCACCGTCCTCCAGGCCGCCGTCGGGGTACTCCCACAGGCCCGGCAGGATGTCGTGCGGGGACCTGCGGATCATCAGGATCCGTCCGGAGGCGTCCCGGACCACCACGCCGACGCCGATGCGTTCGATGCCCTCGCGTGCGGCGAGGTTCGTGAGTACGTCGAAGTCGATCACTGGACACGCTCCCCGGGGTTGCGCGCGGGCATGGCGGGCCGGTCGGAAGAGGTGATGCCGGTGGGGTTGTCCACGATGTCCTCCGGACGTGGGCGGTGTTCGAGCGCGTGGAGCCTTCCGTCGGTGAAAGGGCACGGCAAGTTCGCTCTCGTACAGAGGAGTTGGACGGGTTTGCGAGAGCTGAGGTGGTTGATGATGGTGCTGTTCGAACGTGGCACTCAAGTGGATTTCCTCCGGGCGAGCCCGGGTCGAACAGGGACGTTTCGAGCATCCCGCGCGCGTGCTGGAGCGCATCCTCCAGTCGCGCGCACAGGCCGTCCGGCAGGGTGGCGGAGCCCAGTGCGCAGGCGGCGAGAGCCCGTTCGAGGGCCGCGCGCCGGGCCGAGTGGGGAGGGTGTCGGGCGCCCTCGTGGGTGAGGAGGACGCGCAGTGCACAGCCGTCGCCGGATTCACCCGTTCGGCTGGTCAGGTGGGCGAACAGGTTTCGGGCGGCGGACGTGCCCCGGTCGGCCGCCCGTTGGTCGCCGGGGGCGGCACGGCGCGGTGAGCGCCGCGGTGACCGCGTCCTCCCACGGGTCGCCCTCGCAGCGCTGTTCGGCGGTCTCGGTGCGGCGGGCGGGGGCGGCGACGCCGTCGAGGACGGTGGTGTAGCGCTGGTGACGGTGCGGTGGAGGCCGAGGAGGAGCCGGTGGCCGGGCCGGTGTCGGCCGGCACGGACGTGGAGGCGGGCGAGGTTGACGATCGGCTCCAGACCGCGGATGGCGGTCATCGCCACGAGTGGGATTCGGGGCGGGTAGAGGTCGGCGTGGCGGTGGCACAGTTCGCGGGAGTACTCGGGCAGGCCGAGATCGGGAAGCCGCCGCCGGGCTCTGCTACTTCTTGTTGAGGCTGGTGCTGTTCCACCAGCGCTGTTCAGCCGTGGTGAAGGACAGGGCCGAGCCCGATCCGCCGTTGTGGGGCGTGAGTTCGGCCTGGTAGGTGGTCTTCTTGGTGAAGGGGCTCTGCTGCTTCTTCAGGTCGACTCCCGCCTCCAGGGTGTCGCGGAGGGACGGGACGGTGACCCGGGGGACGCCGTCGAGGGTGCTCTGGGACGGCTGCGGGGTGACGGCGGTCACCTCGCGGACCTCGTCCCAGTGGTCGGGCTTGGCGAGTCGGTGCCCCAGGAAGGTCTCGGTGGGGGTGCCGAAGAGCAGCCCGGTGAAGTGGACCGGGTAGTCGGAGGTGCCGATCGGCTCGAAGTACAGCACTCCGGAGGTGAGGACCTTCACCGTGACGTCCGCCAGTTTCTCGAACGCGCGCTCCCCGGTTGTCGTGTCGGCCAGCACGTGTTCGAGCTCGCCGGTGAAGGCGGTCAGGGCGCCCGACTTGATCTTGCTGAGCGGGAACGGAGCCTGCGGGTTTGAGTGGAGCGCGTGGTAGCGCCTCTTGCCCGGGGGCACCGGTTTCTTGAGGTCCTCCAGGTACGCGGTTCGCGCCGCCTCGTCGAGTTCCACCTTGAGCACCATCTGGAAGGCGTGCGCGGGGACGTGGAACATGGACAGGTGGTAGGCGAAGAACGTGATCCGCCCGAGCAGGATGAACCGGTGGTCGGCGCTCAGGGGGTCGGTGTTCAGGGGATCGTTCATGGTGCCCTTCCCTCTACGGTGCGTTGAGCGTCAGCGGTGATCGGCGGCGCTGCCAGAACGGGCGGTCGGACCAGCGGTCCTCGTGGACGTGGATCTCGCGGTGGCCGTACGCGTAGGCCTCGAAGGTCTCGCCGAGCCGTGCGGTGTAGGTGTCGAGCGCGTCGGCTTCACCGCGCAGCAGGGCGTCGACCGCCTGGCCGGCGCACAGGCCCGAGTAGAGGGCGGTGAGGACGCCCTGCGAGGAGAGTGGGTCGAGCGCGATCGCCGCGTCGCCGGCCGCGATCCAGCCCTTGCCCGCCGGCGGTTCCAGCCGCGCGGTGTGGGCGGCGCACCGGCGCGGGGACGCTCCGGCGAGGGCCTGGCGGCCGCGGGAGCGTTCGGCCGTGTGCCGGGTGGTCGCGAGCCGGTCGAGGAACGTCCGGGTGGTCCGGAGGCCGGGAGGCGAGAGGTCCGTGTCGGTGAAGTAGGTGACCAGGCGGTGGGCGGGGGAGTGCGGCGCGGTGTACCACCATCCGTCGGGGGAGGACTCGACCAGCGAGGCCTGCTCGATGTCGGAGGCGTCGTGGGCCAGCCTCAAGTGGACGGCGACCAGCTTGTCGTAGCGGCGGTGGCGGGCCCCGCAGCGGGCGGCGAGCGAGGCCCGGCGGCCGGTGGCGTCGACCAGCCAGCGGCACCGCACGGTGCGCTCCGTGCCGTCGGCTCGGAGCGTCACCTGCCATCCGCTGCCCGGCAGCGGTACGGGGTGGCTCACCGTGGTCCGTTCGGTGACCCTCACCCCGTCGGCCTCGGCGTGAGTGCGCAGCAGGCGGTCGAAGACGGGCCGGTCGAGGTGCCAGCCGTGTCCGTACGGGTCGGTGAGGAGGTCCGTGCGGTGCAGGTGGGGTGAGCCCCAGGCGGAGAGCGTGGCGTGGCACGGGCGGTGGTCCGCGTCGAGGGACCGGATGTCGACGCCGAGGTCCTGGAGGAGCAACCGGGCGGCGGGGACGAGGGATTCGCCGGTCTTCGGGGGGCCGCTTCCGGCGTCGGCGAGCAGCACCGTGCGGCCTGCCCGGGCCAGGGTGAGGGCGGCGGCGGCACCCGCCGGGCCGCCGCCCGCGACGACGGCGTCGTACCTCTCGTGCTGTCGCGCGCAGTGGTCGCCGGTGGGCGCCGCCGTGGTCATCCGGCGTCCCGGAAGGGGTCGACCTTGGCGATGTAGCCGGCCGAGATCTCCTCGGGCCGGAACCCGGTGGACCGGGCGGTCTCGTTGGCGGCCCGCTCGTCGACCGCGGTGCGCTGGGTCTCGGAGAGCTGGGGATGGCCGGACTCGCGCACGTGGATGTTGACGCGGTTCTGGTGGTCGTCGACCGTGGGGAGCGAGGGGTCGGGAGTGGACTCCACCAGGATCTTGGCCGGGAACTTGTCGTCGACCGTGTAGGCGTTGGTCTCGACGACGCCGAACTTGGACCAGCCGGCGACCATGTCCTTCAGACCCTTCTTCTTGTCCGGGGACAGGAATCGCAGCCACACGGCGCGTCTCTCGAAGGCCTCGGCGCGCTGGTCGTCGGTGACGGTGCTGTTGGGCTTCTGGTTGACCGTGTCGAAGTCGGTCTTCTTCAGCACGTGGTTGGGCACCCGGGCCGGCCAGAAGGAGGGCAGGTAGGGGCTGTAGCGGGGGCCGATGTTGGCGCGCAGCTCGTAGCCGGAGCGGCAGCTGGCGGTGTCGGTCTGCCAGGGGACGCCCATCCAGCGGGTGAGGCCGCCGGGGCCCTGGCCGCGCAGGGGGCCGTTGGCGGACAGCGCGAGCTGCGGTGTGAGGTGGTCGCCGTAGTCGCGTTCGGTCTCGCCGGCCGCGCGATGGCGGATGCGGAACGGCTCCGTGTACAGGGTGTCGTGGCGGATCGGCCAGGTGACCTCGCAGCCGGGGTGGAAGGCGTCGGCGAGGCAGTAGTCCAGGGCGGCCCGGTCCAGCAGCCCGGGCTGCTGCGAGGGGGGCGCGGCCTCCAGGGACTTGTAGGTGGTGTGCTTGGTCTTGTCGTCGAAGTTCCCCTGCACCCACTGCTCCAGCATCTGTTCCTGGGTCCTGGTCAGGACGCCGTACTGGCGGGGGGACTGTGCGGGGACGGCCATCGCGTCTCCGTAGAGCCAGGGCCAGGGCAGCGGGGACAGACCGTCCCGGTCGTAGCTGCGCATCTGGTAGTACACGCGCTGCCGCAGTTCCCGGTACTGCTCCTTCTTGCTGCCGAGGACGGCGAGCAGCCGAGGCGAGGTGAAGTCGTTGGGACCCTGCCAGCCGAACTCCCCGGCGAAGCCCTGGTTGACCCACTGGTGACCGGTGAACCGCTGGAGCAGGGGCTTGATGTGTTCGTCGAAGACGACGGTGGAGGGGAGGGGGACGGTCGGGTACCCGCCTTGGGCGAAGAGGTCGTACAGCAGGTCGTAGAGGGTCACGATGCCCTTCACGTCCGGTGCGTAGTTGGGCGGCCCGACCACCACCCAGGCCGGCTTCACCTCGACCGCGTTGCCGTCGATCGTGACGGTGGCGGTCACCGGTCCGTCGGAGATGTCGTCGTACCAGCCCTCGTTGTTGCCGAAGGTGGTGAGCTCGGACGGGGGCTTGGTGAAGGAGGCCGAGCTGCCCCGGCCGCCCAGGACGACCAGGCGGCCCTGCTCGTCGGTCCTCAGCTCGCCCAGGTCGACGGGTGTGCCGTCGATCTTCCCGGTGTCGAACTTCTGGCCGCTCTTCTTCACACCTGAGATCGTCCGGGGTCCAGGGTCGATCCGCAGCTTGTCCCTGTCCTTGCCCTTGTAGGTGGCATTGCGCCGGCCGTACTGGTCCTGTGCCAGGTTCTGGGCCTCGGGGATGTCCAACGCGAGGGAGAACTTGTACCAGGCCGCCTTCTGGTTGGCCAGCTGGACCGTCCAGTCGATGCCGGCCTTGTCCTGCCCGTGCAGGATCTCCTTGACGAGGTTGCCGTCCTTGTCGTAGCCGTAGACCCGGAAGCGCGCCGCCTGCCGCTTGATCTTGCCGGTGCCCTCCTTGTAGAAGCCCGGGGCCTGGGGATCCTCGTCCGGCGTCTCCGGCCCGTAGAAGAACTCCTCGCTGTTGCCCACCCGCGCGATACCGATCGCGGGATGGATCTTCGCATAGGCAATCGTGGTCACACTCGGTACCTCTCTGGTGCGCCCGGTCGCCGGTTGGAACGCGGAACGACGGACGCGGGCGCCCGTGTGCGCGGACCGGACCCAGCAGCGACCGGGCTCGGAGTGGATGGATGCGCCCTCGTCCTCGTCCTCGTCCTCGTCACGGACGGGCGGAACCTTGCCGCAGGGGCGCTCTTCATCCATGGTGCGGGTGGAACCGGTCGGGCGTCCCATCGTGTACGACCGAATGTGTGGCTGTGCGACCGAAGCCGGTCGGCTCCGTCACCCCGGGCCGACACCTTGATCAAGCCGGGCGCCGCCCTCGAAGGAGGCGACGGGTGGGCGCGGTGGCGGCAGGACCGTCGCCGCGCCCACCCACTGGTGGGCGGTCAGCCCTGGCGGAACAGGACCGAGTGGTACGGGGCGTCCTGGAACTCGATGGTGGACTTCTGGTCCAGGACGGCGTCGGGCTGACCTTCGCAGGTGCCGTTCTTGTACAGGTACGCCTGTTGGTCGGTGCCGTTGTACCACTCCGTCCAGTTGGTGATGAGCTCACCCGCGGGAGCCGGCGGGAGGGCGTGACACCCCTCGGGGTTGTCCACGCTGAAGTAGGGCACGTAGTCGCAGCCCCACCACGAACAGCCCTGGTAGCTGAGCATGAAGGTGCCGGTGGCCTTGGCCGGGGACGGTGCGGCGGCGGCCGGGGCCGCCTCGGCGGGCTCGGGGGAGGACGCCTGCGCCGGGACGGCTGCGCCCAGCAGGGTGAGTGCCGCCGCCACCGGGACGGCGGACAGGAGGGAGAAGACGCGGCTCCGCATGGGGGCCTTCCTTTCGTCCGGCGGCACGGGTGGTGCCCGGTGATCCGCCGGCAGGACAGCGGCATCCGGCTCCGAGCCCGTTGCCCGGGGACGTCCGCTCAGGTGCCCTCCCTCGTTCCCAGGACGGCCTCGGCGGTATGCCCGGCAGCACTCGGACAGATGAGCCCGGTGCGCCCGTACGGACTCCGTCCGTGTCGTTCCCCGTCCCGCTACCCGGTCTGCGGCCAGGCGGCGGGGGCTCCGGGTCGGCCGTCGAGGCCGATCGCCAGTGCCCGGGGCGTCGGGGGACAGGGCGGGCGGCTGCGGTTCCGGCCGCGCCGGAGAGGGTCCCGGGTCGATCGAGGTTCCCCGCAGGACATCGTGCTTCTCAATGAGTATGGGCGATCTGCGAGTTGACCGCGCACCACTGGCCCTTCGTCATGTCTCCGGTCGTGTTGTCCGGCACGTCGAAGGCGGCCACGGCGCCCGGCTTCGTGATCGCTGCCGCGCCGGAGCCCGCTTCGAACGCGGTCTGCTCGCTGGACGGCCGCAGACTACCGCAGCGTGAAGAGGGTGGCGGACCCGCCTCGAAGTTCGAGAACATCCGGTCATGTCGGATGGCACGGCAGGACAGGACCTTCCGGTCGGCTTCGGGTTCCGGCCGTATCGCGGCGACGAAGACCACGGCGCCATGGCTGCGGTGCGGTTGGGATGTGTTGAACGGGACCAAGTCGATGTCCATTCGGTTGCGGAAGGGCTCCCGACCGCGGCCGAGATCGCCGAAGCCTCCGCCAAGTTGGAGGAGCCGTCCGAGAACCAGATCCTGGTGGTGCTCGACGGGAGCGTCATCGGCTACTCGACGATCCGGTGGTGGCAGGAGCGGGACGGTACGTGGCTGTACCTGCACCGCGGCTACCTCGTGCCCGAGCACCGCGGCCAGGGCATCGGCTCAGCCATGCTGAGCTGGGCCGAAGAGCGGATCCGCCGGCTCGTCAGACAGCATGGAACGGCGCGGACGGCAGTGATCGGCGCGAACGCCGCGGCCTCCGAGCAGGACGCCACGGCGCTGCTGCGCGCAGCCGGCTACCGACGTGTCTTCAGCCTGGTCGAGCTGGAGCTGGGCGATCTGCAGCAGGTGCCCGAGGTGGGCGCCGAACGTCAGGCCGGGATACGGACAGGGCCGATCGGAACGAGCCACTACCGTGCAGCCTGGAGGACGGTCGTCGATTCGTACGCGGACACAGGCTTCGCTCGGAGGTGGCCTTTCCAGGACTTCGTCGACACCGCCGACCCCGCATGCTGGAGGGCTGCCTGGAAGGGGCAGGACATGGTCGGTGTCGTCCTCTGCTCCATCCGCCGTCACGACCGCACCGTGGGCGAGGTGGAAGAGCTGAGTGTCCGGACGGACCAGCGACGCCTCGGAATCGGCCGGGTCCTCCTGCTGGACGGGCTGCGGAGCCTTCGCGAGCAGGGTGCAACGACCGCCCGGCTGGTCACGGGCACGGCAAACCCGCACCGGCCCTACGACCTTTACGAGAGTGTGGGGTTCCGGCGGCAGAACGAGTACATCCGTTACCGCAAGCCGCTCGCTTGATCACCGGCCATGGGGCTGTCCGGTCAGGCCACAGCCTTCGAGACGCCGGAGGCCACCGCACGGCCGACCGGAACCGCGGTCCGCTATGCCGGAAGGGCCATCACCATGCCGAAGGCCGGGAAGCCCCGGACGGCGAGGGCGGACGGTGTGCAGGTCGTCGTCCTGTCCCCGGAGCAGTACGACGGGCTGGAGGCCAACCGGCGCCGGCTCGGAGGCCTGCAGACCCCGGTCGCCCGGATGAAGCCGGAGCTGCGCCGAGGGCACAGGCTGCTGAGCGAGGTGGACCAGCTGCCGGTGGAGCTTCCCGCCGACCTGCTCGCGGACTTGGAGGATCGGATGGATCCGGGTCGCGGGCCCTCCGGTCTGCTCGGCGGCACCCGGCGCGGCACTGCAGGCCGGCGCCGCGTCATCCGGAGGCTCCGACGCGCCCGGGGAGTGACGCCGCGTGGCCTCGCCGGCCGAGCCGGAGCGGCTGGGACTGCGTTGACCGCCGTGAGAGCTGTCGCACGTGGTACAGGACCGGACGGCGGTCTCTGTGCGTGCTTCACCGAGCCGTAGGTGGGTCGCCGCGGGCCTGGAACGGGGTTCACCCCGCTCCCGCTCCCGCCCCCCCCCGTTCCCGTGCCGGTGACCGTGATCAGCCGTGGTGGTCCGTCTTCTCCCTCCGGTGGCGGGGAAGCCGGTGGGACTCCACCGGCCGTCCGCCGATGACGTGCTCGGTGACGATGCGGCCTGCGGCAGCCGGATCGATCCCGCCGTACCAGACGTCGTCGGGCTGCACGCTGACGACGGGGGCCTGGTTGCAGGGGAACTGGCACCCCGTCTGGGTCACGAGCACGTCGTCGTCGCTGAGGCCCTGCTCGGCCAGCATGTGTACCAGGGCGCGCAGTCCCTCCTCCGCGCCCTTGGCCGCGCAGCGCGGGCCGCGGCACACCAGCACCTGGTGCCGGTGGCCGGGGACGTCCTCCCAGGCCGCCGACGTGAGACCGGGCTCCGCGCCGGTGATGGCCTTCGTCACCCCGGCCACCGTGGCGACCGCGTCGGGCGAGTCGGCGAGGCGGGTCGCGACGAGGAGTTCGGGCCGGTGGCCGGCGCGCTCGCGCCACCAGTGCGCGGCGATCCGCCGCAGCCAGGAGTGGGCGGGGCCGGAGGCCGTGAGGCGGACGCCGATCACGACCACGGTCCCGGTGCCCGCGTCGGCCAGCCTGGTCAGCTCGGCCGACAGGGAGGGGTCCGCCTGCTGAAGGAACGCGATCGAGGCCCGGTGCGAGGCCGTTGTCCGGAGGAGTTCGTCACGGCGGACGGCCTCCGCGACCGACATGCCGACCAGGAGCACGGCGCTGCGGCGGGCGGGGGCTTCCGGGGTGGGAAAGGTCATGGCGTCGTCCTTTCGTGGAGCAGTCCGTTCCACCGGATGTGCGGTCGGTCGTGCCGGGGGTGGCGTTCCACGGTGGCGTCGACGCCGTAGACCTGAGCGATCATGGGCGAGGTGAGCACCTGGGAGGCGGGCCCGTGGGCGACCAGTCGGCCGTGGAGCAGGACGGCGATGTCGTCGCAGTAGGCGGCGGCGAGTTCGAGGTCGTGCAGTGCGGCCACCGTGGTGATGCCCGGTCGGCGTACGGTGTCGAGGAAGCCGAGCTGGTGGCGCAGGTCGAGGTGGTTGGTGGGCTCGTCGAGCAGCAGCACGCCGGGCTCCTGCACCAGCGCCCGTGCGAGCTGGACGCGTTGGCGCTCGCCGCCCGACAGCGTCGGCCAGGACCGGCCGAGCAGGTGTCCGACGTCGGCCGCCGCGACGGCTTCGGCGAACACGGACCGCTCGTGGGCGTCGGCGGCGGTGCTCGCCGGAACGGGCCAGCGGCCGCGGTGCGGGGTGCGGCCGAGGTCGATGACCTGACGGACCGACAGCGAAAGCCGGGTGTCCGCCTGTTGCTCCATGAAGGCCACCTGGCGTGCTCGTCGGCGGGCCGTGAGCGTGTGGAGATCCTCTCCGTCCAGGAGGACCCGCCCGGCGCTGGGCCGGGTCAGTCCGGCGACCGTGCGCAGCAGGGTGGTCTTCCCGGCGCCGTTGGGCCCGAGCAGGCCCGTGACCCGGCCCGGGGCGAACGCGAGCGAGACCGCGTCCAGCAGGGTGGCTCCGCCGATGCGCACCCGAAGTCCCTCGGCACGGAGCTCGACGGGGCGCGTCGCCGTCACTGTCCGCTCCCGTCGGCCCGCCCCTGGCGCCACAGCAGCCAGGCGAAGAACGGTGCTCCGAGCCCGGCCGTGACGACGCCGACCGGGATCTCCCGGTCGGGGAGGACCGAGCGGGCCGCGATGTCGCTGCCCACCAGGAGGGTCGCGCCCATCAGCGCCGACACGGGCAGCAGGACGGCGTGGCGCGGGCCGCAGGCGAGGCGGACCAGATGCGGTACGACCAGGCCGAGGAACCCGATGACGCCGGTGTGGGCGACCAGGCAGGCGGTCACCAGTGCGGCGGTGGCGACGAGGACCCAGCGGGTGCGCTCGACGTGGACACCGAGGGAGCGGGCTGCGGTCTCGCCGAAGGCGAAGGCGTCCAGGTCGCGGGCCGAGGAGGCCAGGACCGTGACCCCGATCAGTGCGACTGCGGTCAGGAGGACGGCGGTGGGCCACCGCACGCCGGCGACCGAGCCGAGCGTCCACTCCATGACACCGCGCGCCGCGTTGCGGTCCCCGAGGACCAGTACGGCGAAGGAGGTGTAGGCCCCGCACATCTGGCCCACGGCGATGCCCGCCAGCACGGTCCGGGTGGTCGGCAGCGTCCGGGTGCGGGCGGCGGCCAGGGCCAGCACGACGACGGCGGCGAGCAGGGCGCCGGCGAAGGCCGCCGTCGCCACCGCGGCGGTGCCCACGGCGCCGGACACGCCGACGCCGAGGACGATCACGGTGACGGCGCCGGCGGCGGCCCCGTCCGAGATCCCGAGCAGGAAGGGGTCGGCCAGGTCGTTGCCGGTCAGGGTCTGCAGCACGGCGCCGCAGACCGCGAGGCCGGCGCCGGTGGCAGCCGCTCCCAGCACCCGGGGCAGCCGCAACTGCCAGACGATCTGGTCGTCCAGCAGCGTCACCTGCGGGTCGCCCAGCCCGAGACGGCGCACCACGACCTCGACCACCGTCCGGACCGGCTCGTGCTGCGAGCCCACGGCCAGACCGAGGAGCACGGTGGTCAGGAGCAGGGCCCCGGCGACGGCCAGAGCCCCCGCCGTGCGGCCCGGACCAGCGGGCCGCACGGCGGGGCGCGGTGCGGCGGTCATGAACCCTGGCGCAGTCGGCCCAGTTCCGCCGACACCCGGGCGGCGCCGTCGGCGAGCAGCACACCGGGGGTCGACTCCGAGAACGGCACCACCACGAAGGCCTTGCGCTGCACGGCGGTGAGCCTGCTCAGCACCGGGTCGCCCTGCAGGTAGTCGATCTTGGACTGGGCGGTGTCCCAGTCGGCGTCGGCCAGCACGATGGCGTCCGGGTCCGCGGCGACGACCTTCTCCCAGCTCACGTTCTGCCAGGCGCCGGGGAGGTCCGCGAAGACGTTGCGGGCACCCACGGCGTCGAGCACGAGCTGAGGCCCGCCGTGGCCGGCGCCGACGTACGGCGCCTTGGTGTCCGAGTCGAACCACAGGACCTTCAGGTCCTTGCCCGTTGCCGTCGCCGTGAACCCCGCCAGTTGGTCCTCCTGCTGCCGCTGAATCGCGGCGGCCCGTTCCGGTACGCCGAACACCTTGGCGACGTCGTTCAGTTCGCCCCACATCGCCTGCCACGTGGTCGGCGGTACCTGACTCTTGTCCGAGCAGCCGAATGGGGACAGGTAGGACGCGATGCCCTGGCCACGCAGTTCCTCCCGGGTGCCCGCGACCTTCTCGGAGTACGCGCTGGAGTAGGAGGCGTAGAGGAAGTCGGGACGGGCCGTGAGGAGCTTCTCCTTCGTCGGGTACTCCTTGGAGAGCACCGGGACGGAGTCGTAGGCCGCCTTCCACTTCTCCGGGACGGCGTTGTCGAGATAGGCCGTGCCGGCCATCCGGGACTCCAGGCCGAGGGCCAGGGCCACCTCGGTGGCACCCTGGTTGAGCGTCACCATCCGCTCGGGCGGCGCGCCGACCGTCACGGTGGTCCCGCAGTTGGCCACACCGAGCGGCTCGGCACTTCCGGCCTTCGCGGTGGGCGCGACGGGCGCGGGGGCGCCCGTGCAAGCGCCGAGCGCGCCGGTGAACAGGACGGCCGCGAACGCCCGCCCGGCACGTACCGGACCTGCGGGACGCGCGGAACGTGTGGATCGAAACGGGTACGGCAAAGCGCTGGGCACGTGTTCTCCAAAACCCTCGTGGAACATGTCGCGCCGTGGCCGGTCTCCTGGCTTCCGCATCGACGCACCGCAGCCGACCTTCCCGGGCGGCTCTTCGAGCCGGCCCAGTGGCCCTGACCGCTGGGGAAGCCGGTCAGCGAGGGCCGCGGCACTCCGCGGCAACAGTGGCGAGGGCCGCACCGGACTCAGACCGGTTTCCCGAACACCATGGCGATTGCAAGGTATCAGGCGTGTTCAGGTCGGTGTTGGTCGGCACCTGGGCGGATCGTTGGTACCGGGCGAGTACAGGGCCCACCTCTTCGCACCGTCCGGCCCCTGCAAGCGGGCGGCCCACCGGCCCGGGCCGAGCAGGCGCCATCCGGTGCAGACGACCGGCCGCCACCGGCCGCCGCGGCGTGCCCACACCGCCCGGCAGGTCCGGTCGGACCGTGCGCTGGGGCGGCAGTCCGGCCGACTGCGGACAGAGGACCTGGGCGTCCTTCCAGTCCGTCGCCCAGATCGGAACCGGCGAGGCCAGGGGTCTGAAGCCGGTCCGGAACCCGATGGAGGCCGGCTACCGGGCTGACACCACCCGGAGAAGGTGCGGCGCCGCCGCGTCACCTGCGAACCGGGCCTGATCACCGTGGCGATCAGCCCGGTCCTCCCGGCCCGGTGCCCGCGTGAAGGGGCGCTGGAGCCGAGGTTCCGTCGAGGCCGGACCGTCGGCGGCGCGGGTGATCGTGGCAGGTGTCGCGTTCGACATGGCTCGGCGGTGAACGTTTGTCTACCTACCGTGTGCCCTATGACAACCTCGGACGACGTTCCCCAGGCCATCGCCCCACGGCCCGCCCGCCCACCGCGCGCAGCGCCCGTCGGTGACGGGCCCGCGCTTCCGACGCCCAGCGGCTGGTTCTGCCTCGCCCTTTCCCGCGAACTGCGCCCGGGCGCCGTGCTGACCCGGCGATTCGCGACCGAGGACGTCGTCCTCTACCGCACCCGCCGCGGCGAGGTCCGCGCCACCCGCCCCTACTGCCCTCACATGGGTGCTCACCTCGGCTTCGGCGGCACGGTCGAGGGCGACACGCTGGTCTGCCCGTTCCACCGCTTCGCGTTCGGGGCCGACGGCGCCTGCGTCAGCGACCCTGACGGCGTGCCGCTGCGCACCCGGCTGGAACACCTCCCGGTCCTCGAACGCAACGGCTTCCTCCACGTCTGGCACGGCCACGACGACGCCCCGCCGAGCTGGGAGCTGCCCGCCCTGCCCGGCCCGGAGGTGCGGCCCACGGCGCACTGGGCGGTCGAGGTGGACACCCACCCGCAGGAGGTGATGGAGAACGTCGCCGACTACCGGCACCTCGGCACGCTCCACCGGCTGATGGTGCGCCAGGTGACACCGCCGGCCCCGGAAGGGCCGTACCTGCGGACGAACCTGCGCTCCACCGCGGGCCGGATCCCGGTCTTCGGCGGGCTCTCCTGGGAGAAGTCGACGCTGATGGCGGGGCTCGGGTGGACGCTCACCCAGCTCGAACTGCCGCGCTTCGGCCTGGCCGTCCACCTCTGGGGCCTGCCCACCCCGACCGGCCCCTGGCGCACGGTGCTGCGGGTCGCGGCGGCCTGCGAGGTCACCGACCCGGGCCGGGTACCGGGTCTGGATCTCCCGGCCGCCCGCGCGGCACTGACCAGGGCCGTCGCCCGCTCCACGCTGCGGATGACGGCCAGGGTCATCCTCCAGGACGTCCCGATCTGGAACCACAAGCGCTACGAGCCCCGGCCCCGGCTCGCCGCCGGCGACCAGTCCGTCGGCATCTACCGGCACTGGGCCCGCCAGTTCTACCCGCCCGGCGCGAACTGACCGGCCCAGCAGGCACATTGGCCTGCAGCCGTGCGGTGCCGCAGGACCAGCGCGTTCGCAGGCATCCCGGTCCGCGGCGGCGCCTCTGGGGCGGGCCAGGGGTGGGACCGATCGCCCCCGGCCGGGTGGTCAGGGCTCGGCCGGGTGGGCGGACCGGTCGGGGGCGGTGCCGGGGCGGAGGTGTTCGGGAGGCGGGGTGGTGCCGGCCTGGCTCCAGCCGCCGTCGGCGTAGAGGACGTGGCCGGTGACGTAGCGGGCGGCGTCGGAGGCGAGGAAGAGCAGGGGGCCGAGGACGTCGTCGGGGTCGGCGGCGCGGCCGAGCGGGACCATGCGGCCCCAGGTCGTCGCGTAGTCCGGGTCGTCCCGCAGGGTGCGTTCGACGACGGTGGGACCGGGGGCGACGGCGTTGACCCGGACGCCGTGCGGGGCGAATTCCACGGCGAGCTGGCGGGTGAGCGCGTTGACGGCGGCCTTGCTGGTGCCGTAGGCGGCGAGTTGGGGGATGGCGAGGGCGGCGGTGTTGCTGGAGACGTTGACGATGCTGCCGCGCCGGTGGTCCTTCATCCGCCGGTAGGCCTCGATGCAACTGAAGAAGGTGGCACGGACGTTGACGGCGAAGACGGAGTCCCACTCGGCGGTTCCGACGGCGAGCACGTCGGGGGTCCAGCCGGTGAAGCCGGCGTTGTTGACGACCAGGTCGAGCGGCCCGTCGAGTTCGTCGACGGCGGCGTAGACGGCCTGCAGGCCGGATTCCTCGCGCAGGTCCGCGTGGACGAGCCGGCAGTCGTCGCCGATCTTCTGCTGGAGGCTCGTGGCCTCCGCGGGTGCTTCGAACCAGTGGCCGACGACCTGCCACCCGGCGGCTGCGACGCCGAGGGCGACCGTGCGGCCGATTCCCGTGTTCGCCCCGGTGACCAGAGCGACCTTCCGGCCTTGTCGTGGAATGGTCACATCTCCTCCTTCTGCCGAGATCTGCTGCGATCTTCCTGTCGGGATTCACTTCGGTGAAGTTGTCCGGGATACGGCACCGAGGGTATCGCCATCCCTGCGGTGGGGGAGTTATCCTGCGGCGCGCAGTGCGTGTTTGAGTCTTTCCCGGGGGTGGCATGGAGATTCTTCTGCAGGTTCTGATCGGTTCCGTTCCTGCTGTGATTGGTTTTCTTGCGGCGAGATTCATGCCCCGCGCGCAGCTGCTGCTGCGCTACGGCTTCCTGCGGAGGCTGCTCGCACCGTACAACCGGGTCCAGATCGTCACCTCCAGCGTGGAGGTGGCCGAGTTCAGCTTCGACAACGACGGTCAGCAGCACACCCACACCAACCCGAAGAACGTCCTGTTCCTGCCGTTGGCCGAGGGGCGGGCCATCGGACAACTGATCGACCTGCTCCGGAAGGCGAACCACAAGGTGGTCATTGAACTGGTGGCCCCGGGGTCCCAGGACCCCCGGGTGCCGACGTTCTCGATCGGCGGGCCGAGCGTCAATCGGTATTCCGCCGGTGTGCTCGGCGCGGGATTCCCGGAATTCGGCATCGAGTACCCGGAGGCCAGGCGGGCCCGCTGGGCCGGCATGACCTTCGAGACGAGGCTCTCCGCAGCCGGTGAACTGATCCAGGACCACGGCTTTCTCTTCGTCACCAGGACGTCACAGCAGGCACCCTGTTTCGTGCTCTGCGGAATTCTCGCATTCGGGACGGCGATGGCCGTCGACGCCCTGAGCGAGGCCAGGCCGAAATCGCATCTGGCCGGTCTGATCAGGTCCGGGGACAAGGGATTCGTCGCGGTGGAGGGGAGGGTGACCGGGCTCGACATGAGGGACGTCAGGGTCGAGGTCTGCCGCAATCTGTCGACTTCCTGAAGCGGCGATGCGCGGCTGGGTCCGGTCATCGGGTCCAGATCGCCGAGGAGCACGGGTTCCCGGGGCCGATGCGGGGCGGCCGGACGTCCCGGAAGCCCTGGGCGCGGATCGCGGCGACGAGGTCCGGGCCGTGCTCCCGGCGCCAGCCGTCCTGCCAGAGGTGCAGTTCGATGGCCACCGACCGTACCTGTGGCGGGAGCCGGCGGAGATCGGGGAGCAGCTCGTACTCGCCTCCCTCGATGTCGATCTTCAGCAGGGTCGGCCGGTACTCGTCGAGGACCTCGCCGAGCGGCACGGCCGGCACCACCACGGACCGGCGGCGCGGGTGGGCGACCAGTGAATGCAGGCCGTGGTTGCGCCCGTTGTGCGTCCAGAGCCGTCGCGGTCCGGCGGTGGCGGCGATCGCCTCGGGCCGCAGCACGGCGCGGTCGCCGAACCGGTCGGTGTTGAGACGGAGCAGCCGGTGGTTCTGCGCCTCGGGTTCGAAGGCGATCGCGCGGGAGATCCCGGCGGTCAGGAAGCGGTGGGTGACGGTTCCGATGTTGGCGCCCACATCGAGGAGGACGTCGGACGGCCGGGGGTCCATCGCCAGGTACTGCCGGCTCTCCACCCAGATGCGCTGGTCGTAGCTCCGGGGCCGCAGATGGAGTCCGTCGGAGTTGACGGCGGGTGAGGTGCGGTCGCTGACGGATTCCGTCGTCATGGATTCGGTCGAGTCCCTCCGCGGTCGCGGTCGCATCCCTGTGCGGGGGATTATGTCACCGCCCCGACTCCCTTGCCAGAGCGCTAAGTTGGATCAACTTATGCCCTGGAGAGGCAAGTCGGAACATGTCGTCCGGGCCTTCGGATCGCTCCTGGACGGGCCGGATGAGGTTCCGGTGTTCGGCGATCCGTCCTCTTCGGGATCGAGGACGTCGACGACGGGCCCGAGGCGGGTCGCCCGGGCGCGCGGACGCCGTGCGCACGGGCGATGCGTGGGTCCGGGCAGGTGTCGGGACGCGGCGCAGCCGGGACAGGTGAACAGCGTTCCCTGTCGGGGATCAGTATCCGGTAGGAAGAAGTCGCCAATCGCCACATTCGGTCCGAATTGAACATTGGCTGTGGTGATGGCAGACCGCCTGAGAGCATTTCAGGGACTTGGCCGCTCCCGGTACCGGGAGCGTGCAAGTCGCCTGCCGCCGTGGTCCGGGGCCCGCTGCCGTGGTCCGGGCCGCGGCGGCGGGCGGGGCGGGCACGGCCCGGCGGCGGTGCTGCCGCTGGTGACGGCCCCGCCTCTGTGCGACCGCGCCGCTGTCGGTTCTCCGGGGCCTGCCGGTTCCCGCCGATGTGGCGCGGACCGGAAGGAGAGGGCAATGTCGTCTTCCCGCGTTCGTCGCAGAACCCGGTCTCCGCTTCCGATGCGCCGCTCCCGGCGCCGTTCGCTGATCGCCGTGCTGTGCTCCGCCGTCCTGGTGCTCTTCGGCGTGGTCACGCTGGCCGCCGCGCCCGCCCAGGCGAGTGCCGGGGGCCGGATGGCCTACGTCACCAACCTGCGCGGCAATTCGGTCTCGGTCATCGACACCGCCACCAACACGGTGACCGCCACCATTCCCGTGGGCCGATTCCCGGAAGGGGTGGCCGAGTCCCCCGACGCCTCCCGGGTCTACGTCGCCAACAACGGGAGCAACAACGTCTCGGTGATCGACACCGCCACCAACACGGTCGTCGCGACCATCCCGGTCGGCGTGATCCCGGGTCCGGTGGCGGTCTCGCCGGACGGCTCCCTGGTCTACGTGGGCAACAACATCGCCACGGGCGTCGGCGGGATCACCGTGATCGACGCCGCCACCAGCACCGTCGTCGCCGGCTTCGCCACCGGCAGCCAGCCCTTCAGCATCGCCTTCGCCCCCGACGGCGCCAAGGCCTTCGTGGCCAACTTCGTCGGCAGCTCGGTCTCGGTCGTCGACACCGCCACCAGCACCGTCATCGCGACCGTCCAGAACCCCGGCGCCGCCACGCCCGCCGCGGTGGCCGTCACCCCGGACGGCGCCCACGCCTACGCGGGCAACTTCAACAGCAACAGCGTCTCGGTCATCGACACCGCCACCAACAGCATCAGCACCATCATCAGCGGTGTCGGCGGGCCGGAGGGGATCGCGATCAACCCCGACGGCGCCCACGTCTACGTGACGAACGCCAACGCCGGCACCGTCTCGGTGATCGACACCGCCACCAACACCGTCACCGGCACCATCCCCGTCGGAAGCGCGCCGGTCGGTGTGGCGGCCGACGGGGCCAACAGCAACGTCTACGTCGTCAACGACGGTTCCAACACCGTCTCGGTGGTCGACGCGTCCACCAACACCGTCACCGGCACCATCCCGGTCGGCAGTGCCCCGTTCGGGATCGCCGTGACCCCCGTGCCGGTCGCCGTGACCGCGGTCAGCCCGGACCAGGGTCCGCCCTCCGGCGGCGGAACCGTCACGATCACCGGCACCGGACTGGCCGGTGCCGGCGCTGTGAAGTTCGGCGGCACCCCGGCCACGGCCGTCACCGTCGTCAACGACCGCACCGTCACCGCGACCGTCCCCGCCCACGCGCCCGGCACCGTCGACGTCACCGTCACCACCCCGGCCGGCACCAGCCCCGTGTCCGCCGCCGACCGGTACACCTACGTCGATCCCGGTGCCGATCTGGCGGTCACGGTGGCCGATTCGGCCGATCCGACCCCGCTCGGCGGCACCTTCACCGACATCGTGACCGTGAGCAACAACGGACCCCACGACGCCACGGGCACCACGGCCGCCATCACCCTGTCCGGGGCCCCGGCCGGGATCGCCTCCGCCGTCCCGTCCCAGGGCTCGTGCAGCATCGCCGCCCCCACCGTCTCCTGCACCCTGGGCAGCCTGGCGTCCGGCGCGAGCGCGACGGTCACCCTGACCCTGTCGCCGAGCACCACCGGTACGGTCACCGCCACCGCCGCGGTCGACGCCACCGAACCCGACCTCGTGCCGGGCAACGACAGCGCCGCGCAGAGCACGACCGTCGACAACGCGCTGGGGTGCACGATCATCGGCACCAACGGCGACGACACGCTCAACGGCACCAGCGGCGCCGACGTCATCTGCGGCCTGGGCGGCAACGACACCATCAACGCGGGCAGCGGCAACGACACCGTCTACGCCGGTGGCGGCGACGACACCATCGACGGCGGCAACGGCAACGACATCCTGTGGGGCGGTGCCGGCGACGACGCCCTGGGCGGCGGCAACGGCGACGACTACCTCTACGGCGAGGCCGGCAACGACACCAACAAGGGCGAGACCCTCCTCGACGTGGTGCTGTCCCTCTTCGACAACGGCAACGACCACATCTACGGCGGCCCCGGCGACGACGACCTCGACGGCCAGAACGGCAACGACGTCCTGGTCGACCACGACGGCACCGACGCGATGAGCGGCGGCCTCGGCAACGACAGCATCGACGTCCAGGACGGCATCGGAGGCGACACCGCCAACGGCGGCCTGGGCTTCGACACCTGCGCCGCCGACACCGGCGACACCACCATCGGCTGCTGACCCCGCACCACCCGGACCACCCGGGGGCCGGCCCGCGCAGTGGCGCGGGCCGGCCCTTCCGGCCGCCCGCGCCGCCGAGAGCGGATCGGCGCCCGGGGCCTGACCCGCGCCGAACTCGGCGTCGAGGAGAGCAACCGGCGCGCCCGCGCCCCCTACGAGCGCCTGGGCTACCGGGCCTTCAGCCGCGAGCAGCAGCGCCGCCGCGCGCCACCGGAACCGAGCTGGACGCCGTCACCAAGGCCTGGAAGACCGTCGGCGTCCTCTGACCTCCCCGCATCGGCACGCCCGTGCGACCGCCCCGCCGCACGAGTGCGGCGGGGCGACGGCGGTCACCCGCCGGGGGCCGGAGCGGCGGCCGCGGGGGCGGGAGAAGGGGTCTGCACGCAGTACTCCTGCTTGCCGAAGACGCCGTCGCAGTACTGCCAGAGCTTCATGTGCCACTCGGGGCCCAGCAGCGGGCACCAGTCCCTGAAACTGTGGGGGCGGCACTCCGGGGCGGGGTCCGAGTGACGGCTCGGTCTGCGCGGGGACCGATGGTGTCCCCGATCCTGACCGTGGTGGACAGGTCGACGCTGTCGCCGTCGTCGGCCTGCGGCGCCTCGAGCCGCAGGCCAATGAAGTCGCCGGGTTTCCCACCGGCGGGCAGTCCCCCGTTCCTGGTTGTGACGGCCGGGGCCTCGGTGACCAGCACCGAGGCCCCGCTGCGGGTGACGGTGACGTCCGTCGCCGTCGTCATCACGCCCTGCTCGACCGTCCCCGTGGAAGACCACGCAGCCCTCGGGCCCTGGGAATATCAGCCCAGCGGCAGCTCCAGCCTGGCCTCGCTCCCGCTCACGGAGCTGACCGTGGTGGTGGTGAGGGCGGGGAGGTCGGAGCCCGCGTAGGAGTACAGCGGGTCACGGCTGTTGACCACCAGGGCGAGCCGGTGGCCGGTCGGCAGGTCGTAGGAGGCGGCCTGGAGGGTCCAGCCGGCGGTGGTGTTGACGTTCGGGGTCAGGCCGGTGAGCGTCAACGGCTCGTGGGTGATGATCCGGGCGGTGCCGTCCGGGGCGACGTCGTACAGGTAGGCGATCACGGTGGCGGCGTCCACGCTGCTGCGCACGGTGAGCCGCACGGTGGCGGCGCCCCGGATCCGGCGGGCCACCTCGCCGGATCCGGTCAGCGGCTCGGTCGACCAGACCAGCAGCTGACCGCGCTCGAACTTCGCCGGCTCGTAGGACTTGGGGTTGCCGAACCACTCCTGCTGCCCGGTCTTGAGCAGCTCGCCCGCGACCGAGGAAGTAAGGGCCCCGGCCTCGAAGTCCCGCGACCACCCGACGGCCGGCTTGTCGGTGAGCCTGCCGTCACCGGTGCCGTCGGCGCCGGTGAGGTACCAGGCCTCGCTGCCGGTGGTGACCTCCTCCCAGGACGCGTACGTCTCGCGGCGCGCGGGGACGGTGATCAGCTTGGTGCCGCCGGGGATGGCGACCGTCTGGTAGGTGAACATGCTCTGGCTGTTCACGGCCGGCCAGTTCGGCACGTCGTTGTCCGCGCCGAGCAGGAAGTGGTCCAGCCACTCGTAGGCCTCCCGGGTCGGCACCGCCAGCCCGGGGAACGGCAGGCCGGTCACCAGCCCGGCCAGACCGGGGCCCTCGGGGGCGCCGTGGTCGCCGATCCACAGGTTCAGCCGCTTCGGGACGGTGAGCCGCTCGAAGAGGTCGAGCACCGGGTTGACCGGGAACAGCGTCTCGTGCCAGGTGTTCGAGACGAAGGTCGGGATGCCCCGCGCGTTCGTCCGGTCGACGTGGGTCGCCGGGGAGCGCTCGGTGCCCCACTCGACGACCTCGTCGAGGTCCCGGCCGTTGAGGAAGTTCTTGAGGAGCCGCTGGGTGTCTTCGTCGAACTTCTCCTCCAGCGGGCCGCCGGTGAAGTCGATCAGCGCCTGCACGGCCGCCAGGTGCCGGGTGCCGTTGTTGTACAGGCTGGTGGCGAGGTTCCCCCAGGTGCTCAGCGCGACCACGGCGGAGACGCGATTGGCCGGGTCGTTCGCGGCGACCAGCTGGCTGATCCCGGAACCGTAGGACTCGCCGAGGAAGCCGATCCGGCTGGGATCGAGGGCCTCCTGCGCGTAGTCGATCACCGACGAGCCGTCGGCCCAGTCGTTGGGCCCGGCCACGTCGACGAAGCCCTCGGAGGTCGACAGCCAGCCCTTGATGCCGATGCCGCGCGGGGAGTAGGCCAGCACGTGGTAGCCGCGCTGCGCCAGCTTGAGGTAGGCGTGGAGGAAGGGCAGCCAGCCGTACGGGTTCCACCCGGCGGGCACGATCACCACGGGGTGCGGGGCGCCGTCCTTCAGTTTGATGCTGAACGCCGACAGCCGGACACCGTCGTTGGTGGTGATCCGGGGCAGTGCGATGGTGGCGATCCGCCGCACCTCGGCCACCAGCTCCGAGAGCTCCGGCGGGAGTTCGACGCCCTCCTGGCCCTGAAGAGAGGCGAGCAACGCCTGGGATACGTCGACGACAGCCTGGCTGACGCTGTGGCCCGGGCCCCAGATGCCGTTGGTGGCGATGTCGGTGAGCGTCGCTTCGGTGACCGACGCAGTCGGGTCACTGGTCATGTGGAACCACCTTCTCTGTGAACGGATGCCGAACGGCGTCATGATCAGATCAGATGGGGAATAGCTGATGAGCTGATGGGTCATCAATCTTCATCAGAACTAGTGATTTTGATGCGAATTGCACTCGTACTCGCCTGGCCCGCGCTACGCACTCCGGAGCTCGGCGCCCTCGTGCACCGACCGCGTGCTCCTGGAGCGCACCCTCCACGAATGGCGTCCGCATAGTCCGCTCTGCCTACTGCGTCGCCGCGCACAGCACGCTCGTCCACCGGAACGACGTGTCTGCCGAGGTCGCCGACGCCATCCGTGACGGCCCGCCGGTGCCCGACGTCCGACGCCCGAAGGCCGCGGGGTCGGAAGCCGGAGGAACTGGGCGCCGCCTGTGGAGGTTTGTCGACGGCGGATCAGACACACTCGGCCTTCCTGGACCAGCACCGCGCACAGCTGTGCCCGGACCGGCCCGGTGGTCGGGCTGGCGGTCACGGCCGGGCCGAGGCCGGGTAGGCCGACGCCCGCCAGGTGGTGCGGACCGGAGCGGTGGGCGCGGCCGGGTGGGCCTGGAAGACGCCGTTGACAATGAGATCCCCGACTTCCAGATCCGACTTGAGGACTGTGGCCTGGGCGGAGAGGAGCCTCGCGGCGGGGTTGGTGGGGTCGCCAGCAGCGGCGCGGAGGTAGGAGGTGGTGTCGGATTTGGTGCCTTCGATGTCAACGGCTGGTGCCGGGCGGAGCGCCCGGGGCAAGGCGAGAAGAGGCTCGACGACGGCCGGAGGCCGGAAGCGATCATCATGTACCCCACCAGTTCGGTTGCGGCACGCGCCTTGCGGAGATCTCTGCCTGCCCGCCGGGCGACCGGCGGGCAGGCTCACCATGAGAGGTAGGCGTGAGCGATGCCACCGAGCAGAAGGAAGACGACCAGAACCCGTGGCGGCCGGTGTACACGACAGGCGCGGGCTGGAGCGAGGGCATGGCGTTCCCCTCGTCACCTGAGCGCGGCCGCCCCGGCCCTCGCGGAGTTGAAGGGTAGACCTCGGCGAGCCGGGACTTCGCCTTGTCCTGGGTGGCGAATCCGGACTCCTCGGTCTGCCGTCCGGCCGCGTGGCGGTAGCGGATCTTGTACTCGTGCGGGCACCTCGGCCACCGGCTCTCGGGGTGCTCGCACTCCTTGAACAAGCTGCCTATGCCGCAGACGAGGTTCGGAACGTCAAGGCTGACGAGGCTGATTGTCGTTCCAAGGTGAGGGCGGCTTGGCAATGGCCGTCATCCAGTCGAGGACCGTCTCACGACCAGGCAAGTCGTCCTTCGGTGAACCGGCAGACCGGGGAGCTTCCATCAGCGATCCTCGTCAGCGTCTCTGCCACGGAGTCGAAGTACTGGGCCATCGACTCGTACTCGCCCGTGACCGTGATCCCACCCACGAACCAGTTGCCGACACGCCCGTCCCGCACATCGATGAACTTTCCTCTCCAGCCGTCCTGGTCGGACAGGAACGGGATCCACTCGTTACGCCAGAACGGGTAGTCCGGCTGGTCCGGAGGGTCGAATCCACAGGGCGTCGAGCGGTTCGCGTAAAGCCTCTCCATCGCCCGGATGCCCAGAAAGAAGCTTCCCTCGTCGGGGAACCCGTCGAAGCCGCAGCACATCACGTCGTCGTCGACGTCCTCCTCCGGCAGATCCGGATTGTTCTGCAACAGCCACGTCCGCAGGTCCACATGCAGGGAGATCCCCATCCGCTCTTCGGCTGCCGCGAGCATCTGCTCCGTAGCGGGCCCCGGCAGATCCGCGTGATCGGCCGGCGCGTGCTCCCGAAGAAGACTCATCACACGCGACCAACTCTCAGCCACACTCATCGCCCTCTGCCCTCTCTGCAGGGATGTCTCCGTCCGACTACGCCACTGCGGAGGTTGAGAAGTATCGGCCGGAGAACCATGCAGGGATGGTACTTCGAGCGCGTGTTCCACTCACCCCCATGATCGTCTTCCGCCCCGAAGCGCAGGGTCGGCCCCTCAGCGAAGTGCCCGCCCGCGACTTTCACGGACAAGCCACGGTCGTCCTGCTCCGTCATGTGCCGCAGACGCCACTGGCGGACCAAACGAGTACGCCCCCGGGGAGCGGACTCCCCGGGGGCGTACGGCCTGCCCAATGCTCAGCTGTCGCCGTTCCACGACCGCCACAGGTCCGCGTACGGCCCGCCCGCGCCGATCAACTCCTCGTGGGTGCCCAGTTCGACGATGCGGCCGGACTCCATGACGGCGACGCGGTCGGCGTCGTGAGCGGTCTGCAGCCGGTGGGCGATGGCGATGACGGTGCGGTCCGACCGGACGGCGGCCACGGCCCGCTCCGCCTGCCGGGCGGTCGTGGGGTCGAGCAGCGACGTGGCCTCGTCCAGGATCAGGGTGTGCGGGTCCGCCAGGTGCACCCTGGCCAGGGTGAGCTGCTGTGCCTGGGCCGCCGCCAGTTCGAGCCCGCCCGAGCCCAGCGGGGTGTCCAGGCCCTGCGGCAGTTCGGCCACCCAGTCCGCCTCCACCGACCTCAGCGCCGCCAGGACGGCCTCGTCGTCGGCTTCGGGCGCGGCCATGGTCATGTTGTCGCGGAGGGTGCCCATGAACACGTGGTGCTGCTGTGTGATGAGGACGATGCGGTTGCCCAGTTCGCCCGCCGCGGCCAGGTCGGTGACGGGAACGCCGCCGACCAGGACGTGGCCGGTGTCCGGGGCGTCCACGCCCGACAGCAACTTGCCGAGGGTGGACTTGCCGGCTCCCGACCGGCCGACCACCGCCAGTCGTTCACCGGGACGGACCAGCAGGTCCACGTCCTTGAGGACCTCGTGCCCGGGGACGTAGGAGTACCCCGTGCCCTTGACCTCGATGAGGTCGTCCGCCGGGGCCGGCACCGGAGCGTCAGCCGTGTGCGACACCAGTCCGACCCCCTTGATGCGGGCGAACGAGGCGCCGCTGCGCTGCAGTTGTTCCACCCAGAAGAGCATCTGGTTGAGCGGGTCGACCAGCTGCCACATGTAGAGGCTGCCCGTCACCACGACGCCCAGCGGGATCGCCCCGTCGAGGTAGCCGAGCCCGCCCACAAGCAGGATGAGCGCCATGGGCAGGATGTGCGCGAACTCGGTGACCGGGAACAGCACCGTCCGCAGGGAGAGGGTGCGCATGGCGGCGTGGTAGGTGGTGTCGATGGCTTCGTCGAGGGCGCTGTTCCGCCGGGTGCGCAGTCCGTAGGCCTCGACGGTCCGGGCGCCGTGTGCGGTGGAGTTGAGGATCTCGGAGACGTCGCCGGCCGCCGCTCCCTCGGCGAGGTAGGCCTCGCGGGAGCGCGCGAGGTACCAGCGGCTCACGCCCCACACGAGCGGCAGTCCCACCAGCGAGCAGAGCCCGAGCAACGGGTCGAGGAGGAAGACCGCGGCGAAGACGACCACGACCTGGACGCCGGCGATGAACATGTCCGGAGCCGCGTTCCGCAGCGTGGCCGCGACGGTCGAGACGTCCAGGGTGGCGCGGGTGACCAGGTCGCCGGTGCCCACCTCGTCCGCGATGCGCCCCGGCAGTGAGAGGGTGCGGTCGACGACCTCCTCGCGGAGCCGGGCGAGCGCGCGCTCGCCGAAGCGGTGGGAGAGGCCCCGCGCATAGCGCGTCAGCACCAGCCGGGCCGCCGCGAAGCCCAGGACCGCCGCGGCCAGTCCGTCGACCCCGGAGACGGACAGGTCACCGGACTCGACCCTGGTCACGATGCGGCCGAGGAGCCAGGGGCCGGCCGCGCCGGCGAGCGCGGCGAGGCAGGTCAGCAGCAGCATCCAGAAGACGGCGCCCGAGTCGTCCTTCAACAGCTGAAGGCCGGCCCGGCGGACCGTCCTGGCATCGGCGATCGGCAGGCGGGGCGTCTCGTCGGAGCGGCTCATCGGGACTGTCCTTCCAGGGGCTGCGCCACGGCGGCTTCGGCAGGGGTCTCGGTGCCGCCGCGGAACACCAGTGCCGCGTATCCCGGCTGGTCGGCGAGGAGCTCGCGGTGCGTGCCGGTCGCCCGCACCTTCCCGTTCACGAGGTAGGCGACCTCGTCGGCCTGGCCGAGCACGAGCGGCGACGTGCTGACGACGAGGGTGGTCCGCCCGTGCCGGTGCGCTGCCACCCGGGCGGCAACCGTCGCCTCGGTGTGCGCGTCCAGCGCGGACGTCGGCTCCACGAGCAGGAGCACCGCCGGGTCCGCGAGCAGGGCCCGGGACAGCTGCAGCCGCTGGCGCTGTCCCCCCGAGACGTTGCGGGCCTGGTTCTCCAGGCGGGCGTCGAGCTCGTCGGGGAGCGCCTCGACGACGTCCTCCGCGGCGGCGGCGTGCAGCGCCCGCCGGATGTCCTCGTCGGAGCGGTCGCCACTGCCGGAGACGACGGACCGCAGGGGGCCCGCGAAGACGTAGGCGTCGTTGTCCGCGAGCAGGATGTGCCGCCTGAGGGCCGTGCGGTCCCAGGCGGACAGTTCGACGTCCCCCCAGGAGGCCTCGGAGTCCGTGTAGCCGGCCAGTCGGTCCACCACGGCGCACGGCTCGTCGGGACGGGCGCCGACCAGGGCCGTCATCTTCCCCGGGGTCAGCAGCAGGCCCGACACGGGGTCGTGCAGCGGGCCGGGGGCGGCCGGTGCGTCGAGCCGGGTCCGGTGCTCCTCGGGAGCCGGGGCGAGTGCCAGGATGTCGACCACCCGCCGTGCGGAGACGAGCCCGCGCGGCAGGTCGTCCGCCCCTTCGATGAGCGACGAGACGGGTACCAGCAGAGCGGCGACGTATCCGTAGACCGCCACCAGCTCACCCACGGTGATGGCCCCGCTGACCGCCATCCGCGCGCTGATCCACGTCACCACGGCGAGGAAGACCATCGGCAGGCAGGCGGTGAGCGCCTGGACCCAGCTGGTGATGGCGGCGACGCGGTAGCCGAGGGGGACCAGGGCCTGGGAGCGCTGCCGGTACCGCGCGGCGAACAGGGGCTTGCCGCCGATGCCGTTGAGGACGCTCAGGCCGGCCGCCAGGTCACCGGCGAGAGCGGTCAGCGCACCCTGGTCCTCCCGGTAGCGGCCTTCGGCGCCGTGCAGCTTTCCCAGCAACGGGCCGACGGTCAGGGCCAGGGCCGGGACGCCGAGGAGGACCACCACGGCGATGACGGCCGATATCCGGACCAGCAGGACGGCGGTCGCGGCGTACGCGACGACCGCGCCCACGCCGGGCCCGGTGATGGTCAGTGTCTGGGCGATCCTGCTGATGTCACCGGCCTGGAGGTGCGTGAGCTCACCCGCGGACACCTGTCGGGGCAGCGCCGACCCGAGCAGGGTGACGTGCCGCGTGACGACCTGGACCGTCCGGTAGGCCGCGTCCACCCGGATGCGCGTCATGGTGCGGTGCCGCAGGATCCCGAGGATCGCGATCCCCGCCCCGGTGACGACCACGACTCCGATCCAGCGGAGCAGCATCCCGGTGTCCCGGGCCTTGAGCCCCTCGTCGATCGTCCTCGACAGCACGTACGGGGGAAGCATGAGCGCACACATCCAGGCGGTGCCCCACAGGGTGCCGAGCAGTACCCGCCTTGACTGACTCGTCGTCAGCCACCACAGGAACCGCAGCGGGCTCCGGTGATCAGGCAGACCCGGGGAGTCGTAAGGGACCCGGCGCTTGCCATCGGGCAGGTCTGGTCCGTGGATCATCTCGGCCGTCCTTGCGTGGGAATGAGGGGCGCCGGCGATTGGTTCGGCTGCGACGCACCACGCGCCGGACGCAAGAAAAGCCATACGGTCGAGGGGCCGTATGGCGGGAATTCACAATGCGTCAACGTGGAACCCATGCTCGTGGCGCACCGAAGCCTTGTCAATGGTCGCCCGGTGAGCGGTGGCCGGTGCAGGCCGCCTGCGGATCGCCTCCGAACCGATGGTGGAGGAGCGCCACTTCGAACCGTGCTCCGGACAGGGGGCGGGCGGCGGCCGGAGGCCGTCGGTCCGCGAGGTCTGCGACCTCCTCGGCGCCGGGGGGCGGCGGCCTCACGACGGGGTCAGATGAGGCCGTTGTCCCTGGCGTAGAGCGCGGCTTGGGTACGGTCGCGCAGGCCCAGCCGGCTCAGGACACGGGAGATGTGGTTCTTGACGGTTCCCTCGCTGAGGTACAGGCGGGAGGCGATCTCCTTGTTCGTGGCACCCGCCGAGACGAGGCGCAGGACCTCCGTCTCACGGGGCGTGAGCAGCTCGGGGGCCGGGAGCCCGGCGGCCAGGTTGGCGATCACCGTCTGGTCGAACTGGGCCACCCCCGCGTGGGCGAGACGTACGGCCCGCGCCAGCTCGGCGGCGGGCAGGTTCTTGAGCAGGTAGCCCACCGCTCCGGCCCGCAGCGCCTGGGTGACGTACTCGTCGTCGTCGAACGTCGTCAGCATCACGATCTTGCACGCGGGCAGGCTGCGGCGGAGCATCCTGGTGGCGGCCACGCCGTCGGTCCCGGGCATCCGGATGTCCATCAGCACCACGTCGGGGCGGCGGGCCGGGGCCGTTTCGGCCGCCTCGGCGCCGTCGCGGGCACTGCCCACCACCTCGATACCCGGCTGGATGCCGAGGAGGGCCGTGATGCCCTCCCGTACGAGGTCCTGGTCGTCGACGACGAAGACCCGTACGGACGTGCCCGCGCCCGCCTCCTCGTTCCCGTTCCCGTTCCCGTTCTCGATCACCACGGGACCCCGACCGTGAGGACCGTGCCGCCAGGCGCGCTGTCGATGGCCACCGTTCCCTCGGCGAGGCGGACCCGCTCGCGCAGTCCGGTCAGTCCGAACCCCTCCTCGGCGGCGTCGAATCCGCTGCCGTTGTCGACCACCCGGAGCCGGGCGCCGCGCTCGTCGTAGGCGACGTGAACCCCGATCTCGGTGGCGCCGGAATGCCGGCAGGCGTTGGTCAGTCCCTCCTGCGCGGCCCGGTACAGCACCAGCAGAGGCCTGCGTTCGACGCCCGACATCTCCAGGGTGATGCGGCGGCTCCCGCCGTCCAGGTGGTGGACGAGGTCGGCGAGCGCCCGGGAGAGGCCGACCGGTTCGGACTCCGACTCGGGACCCAACGCGCGCACGGAAGCCCGGACTTCGTCCAGGGCGCGGTTCGCCGACCAGCGGGCATGCGACACCGCCTGCGCCGACCCTTGCGGATCGATCGAGGCGAACGCCTCGGCCTTCTCCAACTGGATCCCGATCGCGGTCAGATGGTGGCCGAGGCTGTCGTGGATCTCGCGGGCCAGCCGGTTTCGCTCCCGGGCCGCCGACAGCTCGGCGACCTGGGCGAGGGTGCCCTCCAGCCGGGCGCGCGCCTGCTGCTCGCGGACGGCCACGGCGGCCATCGCGAGGGCCAGGACGACGCCCAGGGCGAACATCAGCAGGTCCGAGATGTACTCGGCCCGCACCTGCCAGTGCGGAATCGACAGGGTGAACGCTCCCGCCAGCACCACCACGCAGCCGACGCCGAGTCCGACGGCGACGGCGGATCCGTACGCGAAGAACGCCAGGAACGGCACGAGCACGAACAGCACGCGCGAAATCCCCGACGCGTCGACGGCCGTGACCGCGCAGAGCAGCAGCACCCTGAGCGCGAACACCGCGCCCGCCGGGACCCGCCGGCCCCGCCACCGGTCCAGCCCCCGGTCACGCCGGTCGAGCGCGATCAGGGCACCGAGCAGGACCGCGAATCCGGCGGTCCCGGCCCCCGGGCCCGGACCGATGACGGCGTAGTAGACACCCCCGGACAACACGGCGCCGTACAGGACGCCGGGTATCCAGGGAACGGGCCGTGACATCGGTCTCCTCAAGGACGCGTGAAGGCTCGAAGGCTCTCCTGCCCGCAGCGTACGCGGCCGCCACCGCGATCCCGCAGCGGCTCGGAGAACCGGTGCGGGGTTTGGCCGGAGGTCATGTGACCTCCGGCCACGCGACCTCCGGCCATCCGGCACTTACCCGCGATGACCTGTGATTCCTAGGTTTCGAGGCATCACATTCCCGATCGAGAAGAGGGCGTCTTGCTCCGCCACCTCGCCATCGCACCGCTGCTGCTCGCCACCGCCCTGAGCGTTCCGGTGGGCGGCGCCGACCAGGGGGACCGCTGCTCCGGCGTCCGGGTCCCGGGAGCCGAGTACTCGGTCTCCAGCTGCCTCACCGACCTGACGACGGCAGGAACCACCCTCACCGGGCACACCGACGACAAGGACTGGACAGGACTGCTGGCGGAGAACGCCGTCCTGCCGTCCGGGATCCCCGGGGTCCAGGTCGACGGCTACTTCCCCGACACCTCCACCACCAACACCAACCACGGCTGGAACCACGACAGCCAGTTCGTCATCCGGCTGCCCGAGGACTGGAACGGCGGGCTCGTCGTGGCCGGCCCGCCCGGGACCCGCGAGCAGTACGCCAACGACCCGATCATCAGCGACCAGGTGCTCGCCAAGGGCTACGCCTACGCCGCGACCGACAAGGGCAACACCGGCGACGAGCTCTACAAGGACGGCGACCGCCCCGGCGACGCCATCATGGAGTGGCACCGCCGGGTGGCGGAGCTCACCGTGGCGGCGAAGAAGGCCGCCCGGCAGCACTACGGGCGCCCGCCTCGCGTCACCTACGCCGCCGGTCTCTCCGCGGGCGGCTACCTGGTCCGCTGGCAGCTGGAACACCACCCCGAGCTCTACACGGGCGGCATCGACTGGAACGCCCTCGTCTTCACCAAGGACGGCGGCCTGCTGGCCACGCTCCCGCCCGCGCTGCGCGCCTACCCCCGCCTGGCCAAGGGCGACCGGTCGGCGTACGAGGAGATCATCGCAGCGGGCTACCCGAAGGGCTCCGAGAGGCAGTGGGGCTACCACTACGACAACCAGTGGGACCTGCTGCAGCGCACCGTCCGCGAGGAGGTCGACCCCGACTACGACGGTGCCCGGCAGGGCGGTACCCCGTTCTGCCCGCCGGGCACCGCGCCCGGCTGCGACACCGACTACGACTTCGCCTCGCGCCCGGAGCCGGTGCACCGGGCGGTCGAGCGAATCTCGCTGACCGGGAACATCAAGCGCCCGCTGATCAGCATCCAGGGCACGCTCGACGCGCTGACCCCGCCGGCGACCTTCGGTGACGTGTACGACCGGATGGTCACCGCCGCGGGGAGGGCACCCCTGCACCGCTACGTCCACGTCCCCGGCGGTACCCACACCGACGGGCTGGTGAGGATCGACAAGGAGTACAGGCCGATGCTGCCGTCCTTCGTCGCGGCGTTCAACGAGCTGGAGGCGTGGGCGCGGCCGACCACCCGTTCTTAGCCGAGTCCGGGCAGCCGACGGCCCGGCCCGGAGCGCCGTCGGGGCAGGCGCCCACGCCCACGCCGCCCGCAGCGGCGCCCACCGGCCGCCCGCTCGCCATCCGGCAGCACAACGATGGCCGCCTCCAGGGCCTCCTGGTTGCTCGATCCGGCGTAGACACCCGCCGAGCTGCCGCGTAACACCCGGTCCGGGGGCCGGGTGTTACGCGTCGGGGTGCGCCGGCAGGGCGAGCCAGTCCGGCCAGGAGATCCCGCGGCCGAGGAAGCGCGGCTGCTCGAACGGCCAGTCGGCGGCGATCCACTGCGGCACCAGCGCGTCGAAGGCCTGCTCGACCTCGCCGCCCACCAGCTCGTCCACCACCCACCAGGAGATCTCGCCGTCCGCGCCGGCCCTCTCCGGCGGGTCGATGTAGACGCAGCCGAGCAGAGCCGTCTCCGCGGCGTCGAACAGCGCGTAGTTGAAGGACTGGTGTGCGGCGATCTCCTTCTCGTGCCGCAGCAGGTCGGCCTGGTCGGCCTCGTAGGTCATGGTGGCCGCGGGCCAGCCCCAGGCCGGGCCGAAGCTGCTCCACAGCCGCTCGCGTGAGCCCATCACGGCGGGATAGTCGAGCGGGGCGTCCGCCTCCCGGATCGGCCGCAGGTGATGGCCGCCGCCCGGCAGCGGTACCAGGACGGGGTGGACGAAGTCATCGGGAAGCCAGCTCATGGCGCCCGACCGTAGCAGCGCACGGCCGTCAGCTCCCCTGGATTTTCTCCGTACCGACGTGCGGACCGCCGTCCCGGCGCACCGGGCCGAGCGAAGGGGACCCGGCCGGCGCGAGGGCGTACGACTCCGACAGCAACGACCGCGCCCGCCCAGAGCCGAGATCACTGGGACATGAACGTCACGGAACAAGTTCAGGGATCCCCATCACGGCCCGGCCCATTCCCCTGGAACCCGACTAATCTCACTCGACAGGCAGTCACCAGGTGGAGGCGGGGCAGAGATGACGGGTGCCGGAGACCAGGAGGAGACGGCGGATCAGGCCAACGCCGGAGCCGCTTCCGACGCGCAGCTGGAGGGGGTGATGCGGCTTCTCGGCGACGACAGCTTCATCTCCCTCACGGTTCGAAAGAGCCAGGCCCGCGAGCTGGCCGAGGCCGAGGACTGGGCCGGAGCGGCAACGCTCTACGCCAGGCTGCTGCCCGCCGTGCTACGAGTCCACGGCCCCGACCACCCCGACGCCCTCGACACCCGGAACAACCTCATCCGCTGTCAGGGCGAGGCGGGCGATTGGGCGGCGTCCGCGGTCGCCTTCGTCGGCCTGCTGGACGACGTGCGGCGGGTCTACGGTCCCAAGCACCCCCTGACCCTCGCCACGTGGAGCAACCTCGCCCACGCGCGAGGGAAGGCCGGACAGGCCGCCGTGGCCGCAGCCGACTTCGAGGAACTCATACCGCTCGTACGGCGGGTTTACGGCCGTAGCCACGTCGAGACGTTCACCGTCCGGGGACGGCGGGCCATGTGGCGGGGAAAGGCAGGCAACGCGGTTGCAGCCGTGGCCGCCTTCGTGGACCTGCTGAACGACATGGAGCGGGTATTCGGTCCCAACCGCGCGGTGTTCAGCATCCGGCACGAACTCGCGCACTGGCAGGGGGCGGCGGGAGACGCGACCGGAGCCGCGGCCGCCTACGCCGACCTGCTGCACGATCAGCAGCGGGTACTCGGCCCTGATCACCCCGACATCTCCGAGACGATCAACGCCCTCACCCGCTGGCGGGGGGAGGCGGACGATGCCGCCGGAGCCGCGGCCGTCCGCGCCGAGATCGCCCGGATCCGGCACAGCGCGGGCCCGGGACCGCTGCGCCGGTGGTGGCGAACCGTCGGGAAGGGATCCAGGCGGTAGGCACGCCCGCACCGCGGAAGCGTCAGTCGCGACGAGCGCGCCGAGTACGTGACGTCATCGGCTCCGTCCGGACCGGCGCGGTCCAATCCCGCGACGTGCTCAGGATGCCCGGATGCGCGGTCGTAGGCGCTCTCCCTGCGGCCCGAACATGATCAGGTACTCGACCGGTCCGCCGGGTCCGGCGTTCGCGACTCCATGGGCGGTGCGGGTGTCGAACTCGGCCACCTCCCCGGCGCTCAGAACGAGGTCCTGCTCACCGAGCGCCAGCCACAGCCGCCCGTACAGGACGCACAGCCACTCGTACCCGTCGTGGGAGACCTGCCGCGGTCGCGCCGGCGGGCCGTCGACGGCGGGCAGCACGTGCTTGTGGGCGTGCAGGCCCCCCACGTAGCGGGTCAGCGGCAGCACCACCTTGTCGTCGCCGGGGCGCTGCGGCACCGGGGTGCGCGGTCCGGCCGCGGCGACGGGTGCGGCGACGGGTGCGGTGCCGGCCAGGTCGTCCAGGGAGGCGCCGTACGCCTTCGCGAGCCGCAGCAGCACCTCCAGGGTCGGCTTGCGCCGACCGGTCTCGATCCGCGACAGCGTGCTCAGAGAGATGCCGGTCATACGGCTGACGTCGGTGAGCGTGGCGCCGCGCCGCTCGCGCGCGCTCCGCAGCCGAGGGCCCATGGCCGCCAGCGTGTCGGCCGTGCCGTCGTCCGTCACCGTCACCCCGCTCTCTCCTGTCGTACCGCCTCCACCGCCCTGTCCTGCCAGTTTGCCAGAATGACAAACCTCCTCGCGTCGGGCGGCCGCCGCGCCGCAAGATCGGTGCGTAACCGCGGCCGCCCCTGAACCGAGGAGAAACCATGCACCAGCCCGCACCGTCCGCAGGCCTGCGCCACCGCATCGTCGAGGCACCCGCCGGGCGCCTGCACCTGGTCGAGCAGGGCACCGGACCGCTGGTCCTGCTCGTCCACGGCTTCCCCGAGTCCTGGTACTCCTGGCGCCTTCAGCTCCCGGCCCTCGCGGCGGCGGGGTACCGCGCCGTGGCACTCGACGTGCGCGGCTACGGCCGCTCCTCCAAGCCGGCCGCGACCGACGCCTACCGGATGCTCGACCTGGTGGCGGACAACGTCGCCCTGGTGCACGCGCTGGGCGAGGAGCGGGCGGTGGTCGTCGGACACGACTGGGGCTCCAACATCGCGGCGGTCTCCGCCCTGCTCCATCCCGAGGTCTTCCGCGCCGTCGCACTGCTGAGCGTCCCCTACGCCCCGCCCGGCGGCCCCCGCCCCACCGACGTCTTCGCGCGGATGGGCGGCGACCAGGAGTTCTACGTCTCGTACTTCCAGGAGCCCGGCCGGGCCGAGGCGGAGATGGAGCCCGACCTGCGGGGCTGGCTCGCGGGCTTCTACGCGGCCCTGTCCGCCGACACCATGCCCACCGGGGGAGAGCCCGACCCCCACTTCGTGGCCCGCGCCGGCGGCCGGCTGCGCGACCGCTTCCCCGGCGGCAGGCTGCCCGCCTGGCTGACCGAGCACGACCTCGACGTGTACGCCGGGGAGTTCGAGCGCACCGGCATGACCGGCGCCCTCAACCGCTACCGCAGCATGGACCGCGACTGGGAGGACCTCGCCCCGTACCGCGGCGCCCCGATCACACAGCCGTCCCTGTTCATCGGCGGCGCCCTGGACGCCTCCACCACCTGGATGGCCGACGCGATCGACGCCTACCCGACCACCCTCCCCGGCCTGACCTCCACCCACATCCTGGACGGCTGCGGGCACTGGATCCAGCAGGAGCGCCCCGAGGAGGTGAACCGCCTCCTGACCGCCTGGCTCGCCTCCCTCCAGGGCTGATCCGCGGGCGCGCCCGCCGAACTCCACCGCGGGAGCCCGGCGCCGCGGTCCGCGTCTCCGCGACGGTCCGCCTGGTGCGCGTCGACCGGCACGTCCCAGGCCCGGCCGGCCCTCACCTCCGGGCGGGGCCGTTGGGATGAGGTTCGAGGGCGGTCACGGTGCTGGTGATCCACGGACGCAGGGGGAGGGCGGACTTCGGCCGGACCGTCGTACGGCGGCCGACAGGTCGCACCGTCGGCCTGGAATGCCGTGCGCGGCGGATCGCGGTCAGCCGTGGCCGACGATGATGGAGATGCCCCAGCCGATCGCGGCGAGCACGACGGCGAAGCACAGACCGGCGACGGCGCGGCCGAGGGGGCCGGCGGTGGGCTGTCCGGCGGTGGCCGCGCCCGGTGGGGGCGGGGGGTTGAGGGCACGCACACCGACGGCGAACAGCGCGGGCAGACCGGCGCCGGTGAGCAGTCCCACCACGACGATCTTCCACAGGGCACTCAGGTTGATCCAGGTGTTCATGGGGTCACCTTGTCGGCGGGGGCCGCCGGGACGATCGAGCCGGTCCATGCGTCGTTGACGTTCTCCGGGGTGACGGCCCGGCGGCGGGAGGCGGCGTAGAAGGCGGTCGAGGCCAGCACCAGCACGGTGAAGATCACCACCACGCCCCCGGTCCCGCCGATGCGGTCCGCGACCCAGTAGGCCAGCGCGCCGGTCAGCGCCGCTGCCGGGAGGGTGAGCAGCCAGGCCACCACCATCCGCTGAGCGACGTTCCACCGGACCTCCGCGCCCTTCCTGCCCACCCCCGTCCCCAGGATCGAGCCGGTGGCCACGTGGGTGGTGGAGAGCGAGTAGCCGAAGTCGGTGGAGGAGAGGATCACCGCGGCGGAGGCGGATTCGGCGGCCATTCCCTGCGGTGAATCGATCTCGACCAGGCCCTTGCCCAGGGCCCGGATGACCCGCCAGCCGCCGAAGTAGGTGCCGAGGGCGATCGCCGTCGCGCAGGAGGCGATGACCCAGGTCGGGGACTTCGCGCCGGCGTGCAGGGTGCCGTCGGCGACCAGTGCCAGGGTGATGATGCCCATGGTCTTCTGGGCGTCGTTGGTGCCGTGGGCGAGCGAGACCATGCAGGCCGAGCCGACCTGGCCGAGTCTGAAGCCGTTTGCGCGGGGGCCCTCGCGGACGCCTCGGGTGATGCGGTAGACGAGGTAGGTGCCGAGTGCGGCGACCGTGCCGGCGATGAACGGGGACAGGGCGGCGGGCACGATCACCTTGGAGAGGAGCCCCTGCCACTTCACGGCCGAGCCGCCCGCGGCCGCCATCGTCGCCCCGACCACGCCGCCGATGAGCGCGTGCGAGGAACTGGAGGGGATGCCGAGGTACCAGGTCGTCAGGTTCCACAGGATGCTGCCCGTCAGGCCCGCCATGACGACCGTCAGGGTCACCTGGGCGCTGTCGACCAGACCGCCGGCGATGGTCGCCGCGACCGCCGTCGACAGGAACGCGCCCACCAGGTTCAGCACCGCGGACACGGCGACCGCGACACGCGGCGGCAGGGCCCCGGTGACGATCGATGTCGCCATGGCATTGCCGGTGTCGTGGAAGCCGTTGGTGAAGTCGAAGCCCAGCGCGGTGGCGACCACGAGCACCAGGACCACGTCGTTGCCGGTCACGGGCACGAACGTAGCGCCTCCGGCCCGCCTGCCCGGCCGCGACACCCGGACATACCGGATATGCCGGATACCCATGTGTGGCCGGTATCGTGCCGAATCCCGAACCGGATCCTCGCCCCGACATGAGATCAACGCCCTCACCCGCCGGCAGGGGGAGGCGGACGATGCCGTCGGAGCCGCAGCCGTCCGCGCCGGGATCGCCCGGATCCGGCCCCCGTCCTCCTCTCGGATCTGCAATGTGCCGATCCGCCGTCCTTCGTCGCGCACGGCCTGGCGGGCGGACTCCGTCCAGTCCTCCGGCCGGCCGTAGGGGCGGGCGTGCGTGGGTGTGAACGGGTCGGGCCGCCCGGTCGAGGAGACCGGGCGGCCCGAACTGTGCGGTGGGCGGTTACCGCGGAGCGGCCTTAGCTGTGGCGTCCGCGGCGACGGGCGGCCAGGACGGCGAGGCCGCCGAGGGCGAGCAGGCCGGCGCCGATGCCGAGGAGCAGCGGGGCGTTGTCCGAACCGGTCGACGCCAACTGGCCGCCGCTACCGCCGCCGTTGGCGGGCGCCGGGAGCTGGGTGGCCGGACCTTCAGTCGTCGGACCGCCGATGACGGGTGCGGCGCTGGACGAGCTGGAGGTGGCGGCGGGGCTGGTCGGCGTGGCCGAGGTGGTGGTCTCGGTCGGGGCCGGGGACGTCGGCGACGTCAGGGCCGGGGACGTGGCGGCGGGGGATGTCGGCGACGTCTGGGTCGGGGTGGGCGTCGGCGAGGCCGTGGTCTGGGTCGGGGTGGGCGTCGGGGTCGGCGAGGCCGTGGTCTGGGTCGGCGTTGGCGTCGGGGTGGGTGTCGGCGAGGCCGTGGTCTCGGTCGGCGTCGGGGTGGGTGTCGGGGACGCCGTGGTCTCAGTCGGCGTCGGCGTCGGGCTTGGGGTGACCTCGCAGTCCGGCAGGTCGCCGTCGAACGGGTAGTTGTGGATCTCGTAGCCGCCGTTGCCGGTCTGGACCAGGTTGCCCGCCAGGTACACCCGGCCGTTGAGGCCCGGCATGGCGATGGTCGTGGTGCCGGCCGGGTTGCCCGCCATCACCGAGCCCTGGAACTGCGCGGTGCCGTTGATCTGCGCCGAGGTGGCCGTGGGGAAGTTCCACATCAGCTTGGAGCGCATCTCGGTGGTCTGGTCGCCCGGCAGGCCGGTGCCGGTGTAGGTGTTGACGACCGGGTCGGCCGACAGCATGTTGACCACGACGGTCGCGCCGGCCGGGATGCCCGCGAACACCAGGCCGATCTGCCCGCCGGTCGGCGAGGTGAGGTTCCCGGTGACGTTGAAGACCTGCTTCATGCTCGTGCCGTCGCCGGTGAAGGTGGCCTCGCTGGCGGTGAGCGCGACGGTGCCGGTGGCGGTGGCGCGGCCGACGCAGGCGGAGACGTCCTCGATCTGGGTGAGCACCGACTGGTACGGCGCGGCGGCGTTGGCGTCCTGTATGACCTCGCCCGGCGGGTCGACGGCGACCGTGCCGGTGAGCGTGCCCGTGTGCCGCAGGTTGCCGAAGGCCTGGCCCTGGGAGTCGCTGCCGCCGATCAGCAGGGAGTTGCCGGGCAGCACGGTGACGTTGCCGCCGACGGTGAGGAAGTCGCTGCCGTTGGGCGGGACGACCCGCGAGCCGACGCCGACCACGCCCGCGTTGAAGTTGCCGCCGCCGTTCTTGTCCACGGTGAAGTCCCCGAGGGTGACGATCTTGCCCTCGGCCTCGGCCGCCCGGCCGGCGACCGTGTAGTTGCCGCCGGTGAAGATGCTGAGGGCGGCGTCCCGGCCGGTGAAGTCGCCGTTGTTGACCGGCGGCCAGGTGGCGGGGCACTCAGGCCCGCTGCACGCGCCCAGCGGCGGGGCCAGCGGGGCGGCCGAACCGACCGTCAGCACCGCCGCGAGCGGCACCAGCGCGGTGGCGGCGGCCGCCGCGATCCGGGCGTTCCGACGGCGGCGTGGGGCTGGGACCCGCCCCACGGTGGGTCTTCTGTGGCCGGGTGTACCGGTGCTCTGACTCATCGACACAGTCCTCCGTGCAGGGAAGAAGGCAGGTGGAAGGGAACGCCCGCCGAGTTCAGTTGATTGCGGATCATCCAGACTCATCCCAATGAGTCAACAGATGTCGACATATCCGATACCAAATCGGACGTTCCATACCATACAGACCATCAGGGTTAATGGGAAAATCCTGAGAGCCCTTGCGCCAACCGTGTCTTCCCCGGGCATCCCCGCCCCGCTGGGCGGCTCGGTGGGCACGCAGGATGGCGTCCGGCTTCACGTCCGCGGTGGGGGCGAGCCCTGGGTCGTGAGAAGTCGTCGACGCGCAGCCTGGCCCGCCCGGCTGGTGGAAGGGCGCTCTTCCCGGCACAGCCCGCCGGGAAGGGGTGCGGTCACCGGGCCGGCGCGCTGCGATGGCGCGGCTCCCCGGGCTCCGGGGCGGTTGATCCCGGCCGGGAGCAGCGGCACGCCCTCACCGGGATCGCGCAGGACGAGCTTGGTGGACAGCGAGCGGCGATGCCGACCGGCTCCTCCCGGCCGAACCCGGTGGAGCGCTGGTTCGCCGAGCTGACAGGGAAGACGCTCGACCGGGGAGTCCACCGCTCCGTTCAGGCCCTCGAACGAGGCAGCCGCGGCCGGTTCGTTCGAGGGCCTGAACACTCCGAGCCGTTCATCCGGGCCGAGAGCGCCGATCGGATGCTCGACCGGGTTGCCACCTACGGCCGGGGGACTCCGGCTCGGGTCGCTAGAGGCGGAAGGGGTTCGCCCCTTGGCCGGCGAGGATGTACCAGGCGGTCGCGCCGGTGTGCAGGGACGCGTAGTACTGGTCGCCCTCCCCGGTCTGCAGGCCGTCGCTGGAGGCGGCGGGGATGCCCAGTCCGTTTTCCACGCTGGTGTTGGGGGGAGCCGCCTGGGCGTCCTCCAGGGTCTTCTGGAGCTCCGCCGCCCGGACGTCGTCACCCGGTGCGCGGCGGACGTGCAGGGCGGCGAGGAGGTGGGCGGTGCCTTCGAACCACACCTTGGAGGTGTCGACCCTGGCGAAGCTCACGCCCCTGAAGTGCATGTCGGCGGCGGCGAGGTTGGTGCTGGCCCAGCTGACGGCCGGGGAGTAGGACGGGTCCAGCGTGGCGAGGTAGCTCCACGTCTGGACGTCCTCCGGCGCGCTGTCGGTGTTCAGCGTCACCCCGTCGAGTCCGGTACCGGTCCACAGCCAACCGCCCGCGGCCCGCATGCCGCGGACGAAGTCGAAGGCGTTCTGGGAGCGCTGCGACCACACCTGGTCGGAGGGGAGGATGCGGGAGAGCATGGCGAAGAAGGCGCCGACGTCGATGTTGTGCTCGGTGGCCTTCCACGTCCTGCGGACCATCCCGGTGCCGTCCCCCGCGGTGTCGGCGTACCCGCCGATGTAGCCGCCCAGGCCGCGGGTGTCCGCCGCGTTGTTCTGGATCCAGTTGGCGACCTTCAGCGCGCCGTCGAGGTAGCGCTGTTCCCCGGTGACCCAGTAGAGGCGGGAGAAGGCCATGCCCGCCCATGCCATGTGTCCGGTGTAGACGGAGAAACTGCCGACGTAGGGCGTGCCGGCGGCGGTGACGAGCGGGTTGGGCATGTAGGACGCACGGATCCGGCCGTCGGGCTCGGTGTCGTGGGCCTGGGCGTACAGCAGGCTGTCGCCGAGGCGCATCGCCCGGCCGACGTCGCGGAAGCGGCCCTGGAGCAGGGCCGCGATGATCACCGAGTTGTCGTACGTGAACGAGGGCTCGAATCCGTCCGGTCCGAACCTGGTGTCGGCGAAGTGGCCGCCGGTGTAGCTGCGGGGCACGCCCAGGCCGTTGACGACGTGCTTGTCCATCGTCCGCTGCAGGAAGGCGAGCGACATGATCAGCGACCCGTCCGGTGCGTCGGCGACCGGGGGCGACGGGCAGGGTGACGCGGTGGAGGCGGACACGGTGAGCGCGGCGGTACTGGCGGTGCCGGTGGCGGTGCCGGTGCCGGTGCAAGGCAGGCCGACCGTGGTCTCGATCGTCCAGACCTGCTGGGGCGAGCCGTTGCACGGCAGGACCCGCAGCAGGTTGGCCCCGTTCTCGACGGTTGCCTCCAGGCACCCGACGGGCCGCTGCGCGGGCAGGACCGCGGGGTCGGCGGGCTCCATCTGGTGGGTGATCCGGTGGCCGCCACCGGGCACGGCGCGGAACTGCCAGCTGAACCGTTCGTCGTTGGGCCTGTTCGTCGGGACGCGCTCGTTCAGCAGCGTCCCCGTGCCCGGATCGACGCTCAGGTGGCCTTCGAGGCCGGTCAGCCCCCATCCGCCGAGGGCGTTCCGGTAGATGCCCCAGCTCTGCTCGGAGCTGATCCTCGGGACCGGCCAGTGGGTCTGCCCGGGCGGCTGGTGGAACGGCCGGAAGGTCTCGTGCCGGGCCGGAGTGTCACTGATCAGGGCCGCATCGGCGGTCACGTACCGCGCCGGGGGCGGCGTCGTGCCCGTTTGCGGGAAGTTCGTCCTGAGCGACACGCGGTCGCCGTCGTTGAAGGGCGGATCGCCCACCGGCGCGATGTCCGTGCCGTCGAGCGGGGTCAGCGACATCTCCGTCGGGGGCCGCTGTTCCGCGCTGGGGTTGCAGCGGTAGCCCCAGCCCGTCGCTCGCGGCGAGAGGATCCGTTCGCTCAGCAGCGACAGGCACCTCCCCAGTGCCCGCTGCCCGTAGGCGTTCGGGTGGATGGCCTCCTGCAGGGCGCCCTGGCCGGTGTCGAGGGGGTTCGGGATCCAGCGGATCCACTCCGCGCGGTAGTCGGCCACGCCGGCGTCGGTGGTCGAGGGGGAGGCGCTCCGGTGACACAGCTCGTGGCCGGCGAAGGCCGTGGAGAGGTCGAGGAACGTGGCACCCTGTGCGTTGGCCGCGTCCCTGAGTCGATCGGTGAGACCGGACAGGACGGTGCCGGTCGCCCAGAAGGAGTCGGCGTCGAGGAAGGGGCAGCCGCCGGTGGAGCCCCGGTTCTCCTGCTCGGTCATCCGGTAGTCGGTGAGCAGTCCGGGCAGCGGGCGCGGATAGGACTGGAGCACCAGGCGGTAGTCCGACGACAGGTAGCCGTGGAACGCCATCATCGCCTGGATCGCGCCGAGGGTGTTCGAGACCTTCTGCGGCAGGGCCGCGAGGGCATTCTTGGCACTGTCCCTCAGTACGGGGGCGCACGGACTGTACCCGGGTGCGCTGTACGCCTTGGCACAGCGTTCGATGATCCCGCTGAAGTCGATGTCGTTGCCGCCGATCGACACCACGATCATCTTGACCCGGTTGAGGCGCAGGACCGTGTCCAGCTGGGCGATCTGGGCGGGCTCGCCCTTGAACGACTGACCGAGGATGTGGTCGGTGGTGGCGCCGGAACAGGCGAGGTTCACCCGGCGGGCGTTGGGGAGGGCCGGGATCGCGGCACTGAGGATCTCCGCGGTGTCGGACCGGTCGCAGGCGGCCCCGGGCGCGGTCTGGTAGGAGGTGTCCTGCGTCTGGTCCAGGTAGTTCTTGACGGTGTAGACACCGACGCCCCGGTCGGTGCCCCGGGATCCGGCCATCAGGCCGCCGCCGTTGCCGGCCCAGCGGCCGCCCTCACCGGAGATGTAGCTGTCGCCCATCGAGACGACGGCGTCCGGATAGTTCGGCGGTACGGCGCGGGCCGGGCCTACGCCGACGGCCAGGCCTGCCAGAACGGTGCCGGCGAGGAGGAGTGAACTCCCTCTGCGCCACCGTAATCCTCGTGCCCGTGGTGCTCCTGTTCGCATGACTCGTCCCTTCCGGAGAGGTCACCGCGCCGGGTGGCGCCGGGAGGGAGCGCGGCGGTGCCCGCTCCCCGACCGGGGAACGAGGCGCTGGAGGAGCGCGGTTCGGCGGAAGGCGAAGCGATGCCCCTTCGGGAAGTTCCTCCTCGACCTCCTGGCAGGACCGAGCCCGGTGGGCGGCCTGGGAAGCCCGGGCGGGTACGACCGGGGACTTGGTGGGGGAGACCGCGGATCACCAGGTGACCGGCAGCGCCTGGAGGCCGCGGAAGACCAGTTCCGGCACGTAGGCGAGCTCGGACTCGTCAACGGCGAGGCGCAGTCCCGGATACCGCTTCACCACGGACCCGATCGCCACCCGCATCTCCCGGCGGGCCAGGATCGCGCCGAGGCAGAAGTGCGGCCCGTGCCCGAAGGCGAGGTGTGCTGCCGGTCCTTCGCGGGTGATGTCGAAGCGGCCGGGGTCCGGGTACACCCCGGGGTCGCGGTTGGCCGCGACGATGACCGGCAACACCGGTTCGCCCGCCCCCAGTCGTACGCCCTCCAGATCGACGGGCTCGGTCGTGACCCGGACCTCGGCCGAGGTGAAGAGCCTGCTGTATCGCAGCAGTTCGTCGACCGCCGGTCCGATCAGGTCCGGTGACGACCGCAGCAGCGCGAGCTGGTCCGGGTGGCGCAGCAGGGTCAGGAACGAGTTGCCCAGCTGGTTGACGGTCGTCTCGTGGCCGGCGATCAGCAGGCCTTCGAGGTTGGCCAGCAGCTCGGGTTCGGTGAGGTGGTCGCCCTCGTCGTTGGCGGCGACCATCGCCGAGATCAAGCCGTCGTCCGGCCGCGCCCGCTTCTGGCGCACCAGATCGGCGAGCCAGTCCTGCATCTCGCCCTGGGCGGCCCGCAGTTCGTCCGGGGTGATGTTCGTGACGAACAGCCGCCTGGTCCACCTGCGGATGGCCTCCGCCTCGGAGTAGGGCACGCCGAGCAGCTCGCAGATGACCATCAGCGGCAGTGGAGCGCAGAGGCCTGCCACGAGGTCCGCGGCGGGATCGAGGGAGTCGAGCAGGGAGTCCGCGATGGACTGCACGCGCGGCTCCAGCCGATCGACCATGCGGGGGCTGAACGCCTGCGACATCAGCTTGCGCAGGCGGGCGTGGCGCTCGCCGTCCAGACTGGAGACCAGTAACGGGTCCCCGGCGACGGACAGCTTCAGCGGGCTGCCCGGAAGGGTGGCCGCCTCCCGGCTGAACCGGCTGTCGCTCAGGACCTGGCGCACCGCCTTGTAGGAGAGGGCGAGCCAGACGTCCACCGGTCCCATCGTCGCGAGGACGACCGGAGCCTGCGCGAGCAGGGCCTCGGCCTCGGGTTCGTTGTCGAGGTGGTGCGGTGTGGCGAGGGGGAACGTGGCGCGCATCGCTGCCTCCTGACTGGATGTCACCAGATCCGGGCGCCGGGCGCCGGGTACGAACGGCCGGGACCGGTGCGCGGATCGGTGACGGCTGGGTGGTGTGCCGCCGGGGGGCGGTGGCGCTTTGCGATCGTCTCGAAGTCGGTGGGGGGCAAACGGTTCGATCGGAGCCGTCGGCGGCTCCGGTGGTCGGTTCGCTCGATCCGCGTCGTGATCGCCGTGCAGAGGTGCTTCCGGGGGGCCGGACGGCGGTCGAGGACGTTCTTCCGCGCGAGTGCGAATGGGATTCTAGGGCGTTGCACCGGTGGCGTCGACGGTGCGTGAACCCGGCCCTGCCGCAGGGGTGAAGGCATATGACGGCGTGATGTGCATCGTTTGAGACAGCCTTCGTAGGCCCTATGGCGATGGCGTGATGTTGCTGCCATGCTCATTTGCGCGGCGGGACGATCATCGCCTCGGCTGCCCCTCTGCCCAGCGCACCAGTGCATCCTCCTCGGAGAGCGTCGCCAACGCTGTCGCCTTTTCGAGGACCGCTCCACTGATCCAGGCGCCCGAAGCGCGGTCGAGTCCGGGTTCGGATACCACCGGGGCGCCGGGCTGCCCGCGCGCTCGACGATCCGGCCGTTCGCGCGGTCGGAGCCGCACCACCGGGACTGCTACGGAAACACCCTGCCTTCCTTCGTTCCCCGGCTCACGAGGTGTCGATTGATGCGCTTCCCCTTGGATTCGGACGCTGACCGTGTCGCTGTCATCGGAATGGCGGGCAGGCTGCCGAAAGCCCCGGATCCGGAGGCGTTCTGGCGGCTGCTGTGCGACGGGGCCGACGCGATCACCGCGCCGCCCGCGGGCCGGCAGGGCGTACGGCGCGGCGGCTACCTGGAGCGGGTGGACGGCTTCGACGCGGCGTTCTTCGGTGTGTCCCCCCGCGAGGCCGCCGGCATGGACCCGCAGCAGCGGCTCATGCTCGAACTCGCCTGGGAGGCCCTGGAGGACGCCCGGATCGTGCCGGGCACGCTGACGGACGGCCCGACGGGGGTGTTCGTCGGCGCGATGTGGGAGGACTACACGTCCCTGGCCTACCCCGGTCACATCACGCCGCACACGCTGACCGGCACCAGCCGGGGCGTCATCGCCAACCGCGTCTCGCACTTCCTCGGTGTACGCGGACCGAGCATGACGGTCGACACGGCCCAGTCGTCGGCGCTGGTCGCGGTGCATCTGGCGGTCGAGAGCCTGCGGCGCGGAGAATCGGCGCTCGCCCTGGCCGGCGGGGTGAACCTCAACCTGACCGCCGCCCGTGAGGAGGGAGCGGTGGAGTTCGGCGGCCTGTCCCCGGACGACCGCTGCTTCACCTTCGACGCCCGGGCCAACGGCTTCGTCCGCGGCGAGGGCGGCGCCTTCCTCGTCCTGAAACCGCTGGACCGGGCCCTGGCCGACGGGGACCGCGTCTACGGTGTCATCCGGGGCAGCGCGGTCAACAACGACGGCGCCACCCGGGGCCTGACCGTGCCCAGCACGCAGGCCCAGGAACAGGTCATCCGCGAGGCACTGGCCCGCGCCGGCGTGCGTCCCGCGGATGTGCAGTACGTGGAGCTGCACGGCACCGGCACCGCGGTCGGCGACCCCGTCGAGGCCGCCGCCCTCGCGGCGGCCTACCGCGATCCGGCCGAGTCCGTCGACGTCGACGTCGACGGTGCCCTGCGGGTCGGATCCGCCAAGACGAACGTCGGCCACCTGGAAGGCGCCGCGGGCATCGTCGGCCTGCTCAAGGCCGTCCTCAGCGTGCACCACCGCGCACTGCCGCCGAGCCTGAACCACGAAACCCCCAACCCCGGCATCCCCCTCGACGCCCTGGCGCTGCGGGTCCAGACCGCGCTGACCCCCTGGCCGCGGCCGGACGCGCCGCTGCTCGCCGGCGTGTCCTCGTTCGGCATGGGCGGCACCAACGCGCACGTGATCGTCGAGCAGGCGCCTGATGCCGCCGCGCCCCCGGCCCGGCGGCCCGCCCCCGAGGCCCGGCCGGCGCCGTGGATCGTCACGGCGCGGACCAAGCCGGCGCTCCGAGCGCAGATCGAGCGCCTGCACGCACACGTGCGCAGCCACCCGGACCTGACCGGCGCCGAGGTCGCGCACGCGCTGGCCACCACCAGGACCCGCTTCGCGCACCGCGCGGTCCTGCTCGACTCCGCCCAGATCGCCACCGGCCGGGCCGGCACCCCGGGCCGTACCGTCTTCGTGTTCCCCGGCCAGGGCGCGCAGTGGGTCGGCATGGGCCGGGAGCTGTACGACGCGTACCCCGTCTTCCGGGCCGCCATGGACGAGTGCGCCCAGGCCTTGGCCCCGTACACCGACTGGTCCCTGGCCGATGTCCTGGACGGCGCCCCGCTCGACCGCGTGGACGTCGTGCAGCCCGCCCTGTTCGCGGTGATGGTGTCCCTGGCGGCACTGTGGCGCTCCTTCGGTGTCGAGCCCGACGCGGTGGTCGGGCACTCGCAGGGCGAGATCGCCGCGGCCTGCGTCGCGGGCGCGCTGCCGCTGTCCGACGCGGCCCGGATCGTGGCACTGCGCAGCCGCGCGCTGGTGGCGCTGACCGGCCGGGGCGGCATGGTGTCGGTGGCCCTGTCCGCCGAGCGGGCCGAGGAGCACGTGGCGCGCTGGGGCGGCGCGCTGACGGTCGCCGTGGTCAACGCCACCGGCTCGGTCGTGGTGTCGGGTGACACGCAGGCCCTGTCCGAACTGGTGGAGTCCTGTGAAGCGGACGGCATCCGCGCCCGCGTCGTCCCGGTGGACTACGCCTCCCACTCCGCGCACGTCGAGGCGATCCGCGAGCGGCTGCACACCGAACTGGGCGGGGTGCGGCCGCGGCGGGGCACCGTTCCCTACTACTCCGCGGTCACCGGCGGCCTGCTCGACGACACCACGGAGCTCGACGCCGGCTACTGGTACCGCAACCTGCGCGAGCCGGTCCGCTTCGACCTGGCCACCGCCGCACTGCTGGCGGACGGGCACGGCGTCGTGGTCGAGGTCAGCCCGCACCCGGTGCTGCTGCCCGCCCTCGAACAGAGCCTGGAACAGGCCCGCGAGCGGACCGGCGTGCCCGGCGTCGCCACCGGCACGCTGGGCCGTGACCGGGGCGGGCCGGAGGCCTTCCTGACCGCGCTGTCCCGGCTGTTCGTGGCCGGCGTGCCGGTCGACTGGTCCCCGGCCGTCGCCGGGGCCGCGCCGGTCGACCTGCCCACGTACGCCTTCCAACGCCGTTCGTACTGGCTGCCCGAAGCGACGGCCGGGCAGGGCGCACAGACCCCGGCCGGTCCGGAGAGCCGCGACACCGGGGCAGGCGGCACGGACCCGGACGCCCTGGACACAGGCGAACCCGAGCCGGGCGACCCGACCGACGCGGCCGCCGTGGTCACCGCGCAGATCGCGCTCGTGCTGGGCCACGAGAACCCCGTGGACATCGATCCCGCGCTCACCTTCAAGGAGCTCGGCTTCGACTCGGTCACCGGGCTCGAACTGCGCAACCGCCTGGCGGGCGCCCTGGACCGGCGCCTCCCCTCCGGTCTCGTCTTCGACCACCCGACGCCCGCGGAGCTGATCGACTGGCTGCGCACCGGTCCCGGTGACCGGTCGGCCCCCGCCGCCCCGGCCGTCGCCCGGGCCGCCCACGACGACCCGGTCGTCATCGTGGGGATGGGCTGCCGCTTCCCCGGCGGGGTGGCCTCGCCGGACGACCTGTGGCGGATCGTCGCGGAGGGCGTGGACGCGATCGGCGACTTCCCGACCGACCGCGGCTGGGACCTGGGCGGCCTGTACGACCCGGACCTGCGCGGCGCGGGCACCACGTACACCACCCGGGGCGGGTTCCTGGAGGCGGTGGCCGGCTTCGACGCCCCGTTCTTCGGCATCTCGCCGCGCGAGGCGCTCGCCATGGACCCGCAGCAGCGGCTCGTGCTGGAGACGGCCTGGGAGACCTTCGAGCACGCCGGGATCGACCCGGCCTCGCTGCGCGGCAGCCACACCGGCGTGTTCACCGGCGTCTGGTCGTCCGGCTACGCGACCGGGCCGGGCCTGCCGGAGGACCTGGAGGGCTACCTGTTCACCGGCGTCGCGACCAGCGTCACGTCCGGCCGGGTCGCCTACCACCTCGGGCTGCGCGGTCCGGCGCTGTCCGTGGACACCGCCTGCTCGTCGTCCCTGGTCGCCGTCCACCTGGCCGCCCAGGCCCTGCGCGCGGGCGAGTGCTCGCTGGCGCTCGCCGGAGGTGTCACGATCATGGCGACGCCGCTGGGCTTCACCGAGTTCTCCCGCCAGCACGGCCTCGCGGCGGACGGCCGCTGCAAGCCCTTCGCCGCTGCGGCCGACGGCACCAGCTGGGCCGAGGGCGCAGGCCTGGTGCTGCTGGAACGTTTCTCCGACGCCCGCCGCCACGGCCACCGGGTGCTGGCGGTCGTCGCGGGAAGCGCGGTCAACCAGGACGGCGCGTCCAACGGACTGACCGCGCCGAACGGTCCGTCGCAGGAGCGGGTGATCCGTCAGGCCCTCGCCAATGCCGGGTTGGAGCCGTCCGAGGTGGACGCGGTGGAGGCGCACGGCACCGGTACCACCCTCGGCGACCCCATCGAGGCCCACGCCCTGCTGGCCGCCTACGGCCGGGAACGGGTGGAGCCGTTGTGGCTGGGGTCGGTGAAGTCCAACATCGGCCACACCCAGGCCGCCGCCGGCGTCGCGGGCCTGATCAAGATGGTCATGGCGCTGCGGCACGGCGAACTGCCGCGAACCCTGCACGTGGACGCGCCCACGCCGCACGTCGACTGGGCCTCCGGCGGCGTCCGGCTGCTGACCGGGGCCCGGCCGTGGCCGGAGCACGGGCACCCGCGCCGCGCCGGCATCTCGGCGTTCGGCATCAGCGGCACCAACGCCCACCTGATCATCGAGCAGCCCCCCGAGCCGGGCCCCGGCCACCGTCCCGAACCCGCCGGCCGGGCCGCCCCCACCGCCTGGCTGCTGTCCGCGAAGACCGACGCCGCGCTGCGCGCCCAGGCCGAGCGGCTGCACGCGTACGCGACCGCCCACCCCGACGTCCCGGCCGCCGCGATCAGCCGCGCTCTGGCCGCCCGTACCCGGTTCGAGCGCCGGGCCGCGGTGGTCGGCGCCGACCGGGACGACCTGCTGTCCGGCCTGGCCGCGCTCCCGTCGGGCCTGCCGGGCCTTCCGGGGCTTCCGGCCCGTACCGGCGGGACCGTGTTCGTCTTCCCCGGACAGGGGGCGCAGTGGGCGGGCATGGGCCGTGACCTGTACGAGCAGTCCGAGGTCTTCCGGGCCGGCATCGACGCCTGCGCCGCCGCCCTGGCCCCGTACACCGACTGGTCGCTGGTCGACGAACTGCGCCACGGCTCGCTGGACCGCGTCGACGTGGTGCAGCCGGCCCTGTTCGCCGTCATGGTGGCGCTGGCCGACCTGTGGCGGTCCTACGGCGTGCGGCCGGACGCCGTGGTCGGCCACTCCCAGGCGGAGATCGCCGCCGCGTACGTCGCCGGAGCGCTGTCGCTGCGGGACGCCGCCAAGGTCGTGGCGGTGCGGTCCGGGGCGCTGGCCGCCATCGCCGACCGGGGCGGCATGGTGTCCCTCGCGCTGTCCGTCGACCAGGCGGCCGGCTACCTGGCCCGCTGGGGCGAGCGGCTGACCACCGCGGTGGTGAACGGACCCGCGGCGGTCGTGGTGTCCGGCGGCCCCGACGTGCTGGACGACCTGCTGGCCGCCTGCGAGGCCGACGGCATCCGCGCCCGCCGGCTGCCCGTCAACTACGCCGCCCACTCCGCGCAGGTCGAGGCGATCCGCGAGCACCTGCTCACCGAACTGGCCGACATCACGCCCGACGCCGCGGCGGTCCCGTTCTACTCCACGGTCACCGGCGAGCCGCTCGACACCTCGGCCCTCGACGCCGGCTACTGGTACCGCAACCTCCGCGAACCCGTACGGTTCGACCTGGCCACCGCCCGGCTCACCGCCGACGGCCACGAGCTGTTCCTGGAGGTCAGCCCGCACCCGGTGCTGGTGCCCGCGCTGGATGTCGCCGCCACCGGCACCCTGCGCCGCGACCACGGCGGGCTCACCGAGTTCTTCGCCGCGGCGGGACGCCTCTACGCCGCCGGAGCCGACGTCGACTGGACGCCGCTCCTGCCCCGCACCGCACCCGGGGCGGACCTGCCCACGTACGCGTTCCAGCGCGAGCCCTACTGGGTGACCGCGACCCCGCCGGTGCCCCGTGACGACCGGCGGTACGAGGTGGCCTGGGCGCCGGTGAGCGGTACCGAGGCCCCGGTGGACCCGGCTCGCTGGCTCGTCCTGGCCGAGGCCGGGCACCCGTGGGCCGAGGCCCTGCGCGAACGGGGCTTCGCGGTGGCCGACACCTGGGACGCCGCCGACACCGGGGGCGCCCGGCCCGGGCCGGACGGTGTGCTGTCGCTGCTGGCGCTGGACGAGGAGCCGCACCCCGACCACCCGGTGCTCCCGGCGGGCCTGGTCCGCACCCTGGACCTGGTCCGAACCCTGGACCCGGCGAGGACCCCGGACCCGGCGCGGACCCCGGACCCGGCGCGCAGCCTGGCCCCGGTGAGGACGGCGGCCGTCCCGCTGTGGTGTGCGACAAGCGGCGCCGTGAGCACCTCGGGCACCGACCCGGTCACCGGCCCGGCCCAGGCCCTGGCGTGGGGCACCGGCGCGTCCGCGGCGCTGGAGTTCCCGCACGGCTGGGGCGGCCTGGTCGACCTTCCCGCCGTGCCCGACGAGGAGAGCGTGAACGCGCTGCTCGTCGCGCTCGCCGACCCGGGCGAGGACCAGGTGGCGATCCGCGGCACCCGGCGCTTCGCCAAGCGGCTGCGCCGCAAGGCCGCCTCGGGCCCGGCCGCGCGGTCCTGGCGGCCCCGGGGCACGGTGCTGGTCACCGGAGGCACCGGCGCGCTCGGCGGACACCTGGCCCGCCGCCTCGCGCGGCAGGGCGCGGAGCACCTCGTGCTGGCCTCCCGCCGCGGCCCCGACGCACCCGGCGCGGCCGGCCTGCGTGCCGAACTGGAGGCGGCCGGGGCGCGGGTGACGGTGGCGGCGTGCGACGTGGCCGACCGGGGCGCCCTGCGGGACCTCGTCGAGCGCGTCGGCGACGTCCGCGCGGTCTTCCACACCGCCGGCGTGATCAGGGCGACCAGGCTGGCCGACACGACGCCGGCGGAGTTCGCCGAGGTCGTCGCGGCCAAGGTCGCCGGGGCGGCGAACCTGGCGGAACTCCTGCCGGACCTCGACGCCTTCGTCCTGTTCTCCTCCACCGCGGGCGTGTGGGGCGACGGCCACGGCGCGGCCTACGCCGCCGGCAACGCCTTCCTCGACGCCCTGGCCGCCCAGCACCGCGCCCGGGGCCGCGCCACGACCTCCGTCGCGTGGGGCATCTGGGCCGAAGGCGGCATGGCGGCCCTGGAGTCCGTGCAGCGCCAGCGCGCCCTGCTCGGCCTCGGCGAACTGGACCCGGATCGGGCACTCGACGCGCTGCAGGACGTCCTCGACCACGACGAGGCCCTCGCGGTCGTCACCGAGGCCGACTGGGCGCAGTTCGCCCGCGCCTACACCCACGCGCGGCCGAGCCGGCTGCTGCGGGACCTGCCCGACGCCCACGGCCGGCCGCAGGCCCCCCGGCCGGCGCCCCCCGCCGGCGGCACCGACCTGCTGGAGCTGATCACCACCCACGCCGCCGGGGTGCTGGGACACGCCACCCCCGAGCGGCTCGACCCCCGGCAGGCGTTCAAGGACCTGGGCTTCGACTCCCTGACCGCGGTGGAACTGCGCAACCGCCTGACCGCCGCGCTCGGGGTGAACCTGCCCGCCACCCTCGTCTTCGACCACCCCACCCCGGCCCGGCTGGCCGCCCACCTGTCCGGCGCGTCCGGCGAGCAGGACGCGCCGCGGGCCCCGGCCCCGGCCGCGACCGACGAGCCGATCGCGGTCATCGGCATGGGCTGCCGCTACCCCGGAGGCGTCGCCACCCCCGAGGACTTGTGGCGGCTGGTCGCGGACGGCGTGGACGCGATCGGCGACTTCCCGGCCGACCGGGGATGGGACCTCGACCGCCTCTACGACCCGACGGGAAGCCGCCCCCGCACGTCGAGCACGTCCCGGGGCGGCTTCCTCGACGCCGCCGGCGACTTCGACGCGGCGTTCTTCGGGATATCGCCCCGCGAGGCGCTCGCCATGGACCCGCAGCAGCGCATCCTGCTGGAGACCGCGTGGGAGGCCGTCGAGTACGCCGGTATCGACCCGACCACGCTGGAGGGCACACCCACCGGCGTGTTCACCGGCATCTGGTCCACCGGCTACGCCGCCGGGCCGGTCCCCGACGACCTGGAGGGCTACCAGGTCACCGGCACCGCGTCGAGCGTGGGGTCCGGCCGGCTGGCGTACCAGCTGGGCCTGCTCGGCCCGGCACTGTCCCTGGACACCGGCTGCTCCTCGTCCCTGGTGGCCCTGCACCTGGGCGCCCAGGCGCTGCGCTCGGGAGAATGCTCCTTCGCCCTGGTCGGCGGCGTCACCGTCAACGCGGCGCCCACGCTGTTCACCGAGATGTCCCGGCAGGGGGCGAGCGCGCCCGACGGCCGCTGCAAGCCCTTCGCCGCCGCGGCCGACGGGGCCGGCTGGGCCGAGGGCGCCGGCCTGCTGCTGCTGGAACGCCTGTCCGACGCCCGCCGCAACGGCCACGAGGTGCTGGCGGTCGTCCGGGGCTCCGCCACCAACCAGGACGGCGCCTCCAACGGTCTGACCGCGCCGAACGGTCCGTCGCAGGAGCGGGTGATCCGTCAGGCCCTCGCCAATGCCGGGTTGGAGCCGTCCGAGGTGGACGCGGTGGAGGCCCACGGCACGGGCACCACGCTCGGCGATCCCATCGAGGCGCAGGCACTGCTGGCGACCTATGGCCGGGACCGGGTGGAGCCGTTGTGGCTGGGGTCGGTGAAGTCGAACATCGGCCACACCCAGGCGGCGGCCGGTATGGCCGGTGTGATCAAGATGGTCATGGCGCTGCGGCACGGCGAACTGCCGCGAACCCTCCACGTGGACGCGCCCACGCCGCATGTCGACTGGGCCTCCGGCGCGGTCCGCCTGCTCACCGAACCGGTCGCCTGGCCCGGGACCGGGCGGCCGCGGCGGGCCGCCGTCTCCGCCTTCGGCATCAGCGGCACCAACGCCCACGTCATTATCGAGCAGAGCATCCTCGAACAGCCCGCCGAGGCCGACACCGCCGCACCCGCTCCCCGGGGCCGCGCGGACGACCGGGTCCTCTGGCCGCTGTCGGCCAGGTCCGGGGCGGCGTTGCGGGAGCAGGCGCGCCGGCTGGGCGCCTTCACCGCCGTTCATCCCGAGGTGGGTTCGGCGGCGGTCGGGGGCGCTCTGGCCGCCCGCACCGCGTTCGAGCACCGGGCCGTGGTGGTGGGCGCCGCCGCGGCCCTGGACGCCCTGGCGGAGGGCGGCACGGCGCCGGGTCTGGTCACCGGGAACGCCCGTCCGCTGGGTCGGTCGGTGTTCGTGTTCCCGGGGCAGGGCGCGCAGTGGGTGGGGATGGGCGGGGAGTTGTACGCCTCGGAGCCGGTGTTCCGGGAGGTGGTCGACGCGTGTGACGCGGCGTTGGCGCCGTTCACGGACTGGTCGTTGGTGGAGGTGCTGACGGGCGGTGGTTCGCTGGAGCGGGTGGATGTGGTGCAGCCCGCCCTGTTCGCCGTGATGGTGGCGCTGGCCGCAGTGTGGCGTGCGCACGGTGTGGAGCCGGATGCCGTCGTCGGGCATTCGCAGGGCGAGATCGCGGCGGCGTACGTGGCCGGCGCGTTGTCCCTGGACGACGCCGCCAAGGCCGTCGCCCTGCGCAGCAGGGCCCTGGTCGCCCTGGCCGGACACGGCGGCATGGTCTCGGTCGTACTGGCCGCGGACGACGCCGCCGACTACCTGAGTCCCTGGGGCGAGAGGATCACCGTCGCGGTGGTGAACTCCGCCTCGACCGTCGTGGTGTCCGGCGAACCCGGGGCCCTGGACGAACTGCTGGCAGCCTGCGCCAAGGACGGCATCCGCGCCCGCGCCATCCCCGTCGACTACGCGGCGCACTCGGCGCAGGTCGAGGCGATCCGCGAGCAGCTGCTCACCGAACTGGCCGACCTCAGGCCCCACGCGGCGGCGGTCCCGTTCTACTCCACGGTGACCGGCGAGCCGCTCGACACCTCTGCCCTCGACGCCGGCTACTGGTACCGCAACCTCCGCGAACCCGTACGGTTCGACCTGGCCACCGCCCGGCTCACCGCCGACGGTCACGAGGTGTTCGTGGAAGTCAGCCCGCACCCGGTGCTGGTGCAGGACCTGGACGGCGTGGCGACCGGCACCCTGCGCCGCGACCACGGCGCCGTCGGGGAGTTCCACACCGCCCTGGCCCGTCTCCACGTCCAGGGCGTCGCCGTGACCTGGCCGCACGACCGCCCGTGCGGCGTCAGGCTGCCGGGCTACGCCTTCCAGCGCAGCACCTACTGGCTCACCCCCGCGGCCGGCGACCACGGCACCGGGCACCCGCTGGTGGGCACCGCGGTCGAACTGCCCGACGGGACCACCGTGCACAGCGGCCGCGTCTCCACCCGCACCCACCCCTGGCTGGCCGACCACGCCGTCGACGGCACGGTCCTGCTGCCGGGCACCGCCTTCCTCGAACTCGCCACTCTGGCCGGCGGGACCCTCGACGACCTCGTTCTCCACCTGCCCCTCGTGCTCTCGGACACGCCCACGGACATCCAGGTCTCGGCCGGCGCGCCGGACGACGCGGGCCGCCGTCCGGTCACCGTGTACTCCAGGGGCGGCGACGGCTGGGTCCGCCACGCGTCCGGAACCCTCGGCGGCCGGGTGGCGCCCGGTCGCTCCGACCGGCCCGCGGGGAACGCCGAACCCGTGGACCCCGAAGGGTTCTACGCCTACCTCGCCGGACTCGGGTACCAGTACGGACCCGCGTTCCGGGGCGTGCGGGAGCTGTGGCGGGGCGAGGACGACCTGTACGCCGAGGTGTCCGTCCCCGACGGCGCCGGCTTCGGCCTCCACCCCGCGCTCCTGGACGCCGCCCTCCAGCCGCTGATCCTGCTCGGCCCCGACACCCGGGTCCGGCTGCCGTTCTCCTTCTCCGGCGTCGCCGTGCACACCACCGGTGTGTCGTCCGCCCGGGTCCACCTGGTCCGCACGGGCACGGACACCTATCGCGCGACGCTGACCGACCTGTCCGGCAACCCGGTCGCGGACATCACCGCGCTGACCGTCCGTCCGGCCGCCGGGGCCCGGGCCGCGGTGCTGCGCACCCGGTGGACGCCCCTCACCGCGAGCCCGCCGGTCCAGGTGGTGCCGAGCCCGGTCCTCACCGCGGAAGCCGACGCGGACTCCGTGCACGCCCTCGTCCAGCGGGCCCGCGCGCTCGTCCAGGACTTCCTGGCCGAGCAGCCGGAGCAGCCGGAGCGGCCGGAGCGGGCGGCCGCACGCCTGGCCGTCCTGACCCGCGGCGTGGCCGGCGCGGCCGTGCGCGGCCTGGTCCGCAGCGCCGCCGCCGAGCACCCCGGCCGGTTCGTCCTGGTCGACCTGGGCGAGGCGTCCGAGGAGGAAGCGGTCCGGGCCGCCACGACAGCGGGCGACGAACCCGAACTGGCCCTGCGCCGGGACGGCGTCCTCGTGCCGCGGCAGGCCGGGTACGCGCCGGAACTGACCGCCCCCGACGGCGCGTACCGGCTCAGCGAGTCCGGCACCGGCCAACTGGACGACCTGGCCCTGCTGCCCTGGCAGGAGGCCGCGCTGGAACCCGGACAGGTACGGGTCGCCGTCCGCGCGGCCGGCCTGAACTTCCGCGACGTGCTCATCACCCTCGGCATGTACCCGGACCGGCCCCCGCTGGGCGGCGAAGCGGCCGGCACCGTCGTCGAGGTCGGCCCCGGCGTCACGGCCTGGCGGCCCGGCGACCGCGTCATGGGACTGATGCCCGGCGCCTTCGGGCCGCGCGCGGTCGCCGACCACCGGCTCCTGACGGCGGTCCCCGACGGCTGGAGCTTCACCGGGGCGGCCTCGGTGCCCGTCGCGTTCACCACCGCCTGGTACGGGCTGTTCGACCTCGGCGAACTGCGCCCCGGCGACCGGGTCCTGGTCCACTCCGGCGCGGGCGGTGTGGGCATGGCCGCCGTCCGGTTGGCCCTGAACAGCGGCGCGGAGGTCTTCGCCACCGCGAGCCCCGCCAAGCGGGACACCCTGCGGAGCCTCGGACTGGCGGACGACCACATCGGTTCGTCCCGCGACACCCGGTTCGCCGACCGGTTCCCGCCCATGGACGTCGTCCTCAACTCGCTCGCGGGAGAACTCACCGACGCCTCCCTGCGGCTGCTCGCCGACGGCGGACGGTTCGTCGAACTGGGCAAGACGGACGTCCGCTCACCCGAGGGCCTGAGCTACCGGGCCTTCGACCTCAACGACGTCGACCCCGCGCGGCAGGGCGAGATCCTCTCCGGGGTCGTGGCGATGCTCGCCGACGGGACGCTGGAGCCGCTGCCGGTCACCGCCGCGGACCTCCGCCAGGCCGTCGCCTCCTTCCGGCTGATGAGCCGGGCCCGCCACACCGGCAAGATCGTCCTCACCGTCCCCCGGCCGATCGACCCCGACGGCACCGTGCTGATCACCGGCGGTACCGGCACCCTCGGCCAGGCCGTGGCCCGGCACCTGGTGTCCCGCTACGGGGTGCGGCACCTGCTGCTCGTCAGCCGCGGCGGCGGCGCGGTGCCGAATCCGGGGCCGCACGGGGATGTCGACACGCGGGTGGTGGCCTGTGACGTCGCGGACCGGGACGCGCTGGCGGCCGTACTGGACGCGATCCCGGCCGAGCACCCGCTGACCGCCGTCGTCCACGCGGCCGGCGTGCTCGACGACACCGTGGTGGAACGGCTGACCGTGGAGCAGCTCGATCGGGTACTGCGTCCCAAGGTCGACGGCGCCTGGCACCTGCACGAGCTGACCCGTGGGCACGACCTCGCCGCCTTCGTACTGTTCTCCGCGGCCGCGGGTGTCCTCGGCAACGCCGGCCAGGCAGGCTACGCGGCCGCGAACTCCTACCTCGACGCGTTCGCCGCACACCGGCAGGCCCTCGGACTGCCCGCCGTGTCGATGGCCTGGGGCCACTGGGCACAGGAGAGCGGCATGACCGCCCACCTCACCGCGGCCGACCGCCGGCGCCTCGCCCGCAAGGGCATCCACCCCATGAGCACCGAACGCGCCCTGGCCATGTTCGACACCGCGCTGGCCTCGGGACGTCCCGCGCTGACCACGGCCGACCTCGCGATGCCGCAGGCCCTGCCGACGCCGAAGGCCCCCGCGTCGGACCTGCTGTCCCTGGTCGCCGCCCACACCGCCACCGTCCTCGGCCACTCCGACGCCGCCGCGATCACCCCCGGACTCGCCTTCCGCGACCTCGGCTTCGACTCCCTGACCGCCGTCGAACTGCGCAACCGCCTCGCCGGCGCCACCGGCCTGCGGCTGCCCGCGACCCTGGTCTTCGACCATCCCACCCCCGCCGACCTCGCTGACCACCTCACCGCCCAACTCTCCGGTGCGGGCGGGGGTGTGGTGCCGGTGGTGCCAGTGGTGCCGGTGGGGGTCGCGGTGTCGGCCGATCCGGTGGTGATCGTGGGGATGGGGTGCCGGTTGCCGGGCGGGGTGGGGTCGCCGGAGGAGTTGTGGGGTGTGGTGTCGGGTGGGGTGGATGCGATCGGGGGGTTTCCGGGGGATCGGGGGTGGGATGTCGAGGGGTTGTTCCATCCGGATGCTGATCATCCGGGGACGTCGTACACGCGGGCGGGTGGTTTCCTCGCGGACGCGGCGGGGTTCGACGCGGACTTCTTCGGGATCTCGCCACGTGAGGCGTTGGCGATGGATCCGCAGCAGCGGGTGCTGCTGGAGACGGCGTGGGAGACGTTCGAGGACGCGGGGATCGATCCGACGTCGTTGCGGGGAAGTCAGACCGGTGTGTTCACCGGTATCTGGTCCTCCGGCTACGTCGGCAGCCCCGACCAGGCGCCGCCCGACACCGAGGGCTATCTCGCCACCGGCATCGCGCCGAGCATCACCTCCGGCCGGGTCTCCTACCTGCTGGGCCTCCAGGGCCAGGCCGTGTCCGTCGACTCCGCCTGCTCCTCGTCACTGATGGCGATCCACCTCGCCGCGCAGGCACTGCGCTCGGGGGAGTGCACACTCGCCCTGGCCGGCGGGGTGACGGTGAGCGTGACCCCCCTGCAGTTCACGGAGTTCTCCCGCCAGCGCGCCCTGGCCCCTGACGGCCGGTGCAAGCCCTTCTCGTCGACGGCCGATGGTACGGCGTGGGGTGAGGGCGCGGGGCTGGTGCTGCTGGAGCGGTTGTCGGACGCCCGTCGCAACGGTCACCGGGTGCTGGCTGTGGTGCGGGGTTCGGCGGTCAATCAGGACGGGGCGTCGAACGGGCTGACCGCGCCGAACGGTCCGTCGCAGGAGCGGGTGATCCGGCAGGCGCTGGCGAATGCCGGGTTGGAGCCGTCCGAGGTGGACGCGGTGGAGGCGCACGGTACGGGGACGACGCTCGGCGACCCGATCGAGGCGCAGGCGCTGCTGGCGACCTACGGTCAGGGGCGGGTGGAGCCGTTGTGGCTGGGGTCGGTGAAGTCGAACATCGGGCACACGCAGGCCGCGGCCGGTGTGGCGGGCGTGATCAAGATGGTCATGGCGATGCGGCACGGCGAACTGCCGCCGACGCTGCACGTCCAGGAGCCCACGCCGCATGTCGAGTGGGACACCGGTGACATCCGGCTGCTGACCGAGGCCCGGCCGTGGCCGGAGACGGGGCGTCCCCGCCGCGCGGGCATCTCGGCCTTCGGGGCCAGCGGCACCAACGCCCACGTCGTCATCGAGCAGTTCCCGGAGGAAACCCCCGGACAACCCGCCGCGGACGACTCCGCGGAGCCCACCGTGTGGCTGCTGTCCGGCAAGACGGACGACGCCCTCCGCGCCCAGGCCCGACGGCTCACGGACCACCTCACCGCCCACCCCGGACTCCGGCCGGCCGCGATCGGCCGGGCCCTCGCCACCACCCGCACCATGCTCGCCCACCGGGCGGCTCTGGTGGGCAGCACCCGGACCGACCTCATGGCGGAACTGGCCGCCCTCGCCGACGGAGACCCCCGCGTCATCACGGGTGTGGCCGGTTCGCCGGGTCGGTCGGTGTTCGTGTTTCCGGGGCAGGGTGCGCAGTGGGTGGGGATGGGTGGGGAGTTGTACGCCTCGGAGCGGGTGTTCCGGGAGGCGGTGGACGCGTGTGACGCGGCGTTGGCGCCGTTCACGGACTGGTCGTTGGTGGAGGTGCTGACGGGGGGTGGTTCGCTGGAGCGGGTGGATGTGGTGCAGCCCGCCTTGTTCGGGGTGATGGTGGCGCTGGCGGAGCTGTGGCGTGCGCATGGTGTGCAGCCGGATGCGGTGGTCGGGCATTCGCAGGGGGAGATCGCGGCGGCGTACGTGGCGGGGGCGTTGTCGTTGGAGGACGCCGCGAAGGTGGTGGCGTTACGGAGCAGGGCGCTGGTCGCGCTGGCGGGTCGGGGCGGGATGGTGTCGGTCGGTCTCGGGCACGAGCGGGCCGCCGCCTTCGTGGCCCGCTGGGAGGGCCGGCTGACGGTGGCGGTGGTCAACGCCCCCGGTTCGGTCGTCGTGTCGGGGGACCTGGACGCGCTGGACGAACTGCTGACGTCCTGTGAGGCCGACGGTGTCCGCGCCCGCCGTCTGCCCGTCGACTACGCGGCGCACTCCGCCCAGGTCGAGGCGATCCGCGAGCAGTTGCTCACCGACCTCGCCGGGATCGAGCCGCACCCGGCGGTCATCCCGTTCCACTCCACGGTGACCGGCGAGGAGATCGACACCTCCGCCCTCGACGCCGATTACTGGTACCGCAACCTCCGCGAACCCGTGCGCTTCGACCTCGCCGTCGAGGCTCTTGCACAGGACCGGCACGGCGTGTTCGTGGAGGTCAGCCCGCACCCCGTCCTGGTGCCGGTGATCGACGGCGTCGCGACCGGCACTCTGCGCCGCGGCGGAGGCAGGCCGGAGTTCCACCTCGCCCTGGCGCGCCTGCACACGCAAGGCGTGGCCGTCGACTGGACGCCGGTCCTCCCCGGAGAGCCTCACCACGTCCCGCTGCCGACGTACGCCTTCCAGCACCGGCCGTACTGGCTGAACCCCGCCGCCGCGAAGGGCGGCGACGTGTCGGCGGCGGGACTGGACTCGGCCGGGCACCCGCTGCTCGGGGCCGTCGTCGAACTGGCCGGGGAGCAGAGCGTCCTGCTCACGGGGCGGCTATCGACGGCCACCCGGCCGTGGCTGGCCGACCACGTCGTTCTGGGCTCCGTGCTGCTGCCCGGCACCGTGTTCGTCGAACTCGCCCTGCACGCCGGACGGCAGGCCGGCTGCGACGTTCTGGACGAACTGGTGCTGGAAGCCCCCGTGATCCTGCCGGACGACGGTTCCGTGCCGGTCCAGGTCGTCGTCGGCGCGCCGGACGGGACGGGCCGACGCCCCGTCGCCGTGCACTCGCGGACGGGCGGCACCTGGCTGCGGCACGCCACCGGCATGCTGGCGACCGGCGGCAGCCCCCACCCGTACGACACCGGCGAGCCCTGGCAGCCGGCCGGTGAGCCCGTCGACCTGACCGACTTCTACGACACCCTCGCCGCCCAGGGCTACGAGTACGGGCCGGTGTTCGCGGGCGTCCGCGAGATCCGGCGGCAGGGCGACGAGCTCTACGCCGAGGTGGCGCTGCCCGCCGACACCCGCGACCGCTTCGGTCTCCATCCCGCGCTGCTCGACGCCGCACTCCAGCCGCTGACCCTGCTGGCGGCCGGCCGCCTGCCGTTCTCCTTCGCCGGGGTGTCGATGCGGAAGGCCGGCTCCACGGCCCGGGTCCGCCTCACACCCACCGGCCCCGACACCTTCCGGGTCGCGCTCGCCGACGAATCCGGCCCACTGGCGGTGATCGAGGCGCTGAGCGTGCGCCACCGGCCGCCGGGTATGCCGGTCGCCGGGACCGACCAGCTCTTCCGCCTCGACTGGGTGCCCGTCGAGAGCACCGGCGAACCCCCGGCCGTCCACCACGTCACGCCCCCGGTGGGAGACCCCGTGGCGGCCGCGCACACCGTCGCCGCCGAGACGCTGGGCGTGCTCCAGGACTTCCTGCGCGACGGGGACGGCCGACTGGCCGTGGTGACCCGAGGGGCGGTCGGGCCGGACCCCGTCGACCTGCCGTCCAGCGTCGTCTGGGGCCTGGTCCGCGCGGCCCAGGCGGAACACCCCGACCGGTTCGTGCTCGTCGACACCGACGACCGCGTCCTCGTCGCGGGGGACGAACCGCAGCTCGTCGTGCGCGAGGGCGCCGCCAGCGCCGCCCGCCTGGTACGGGCCGAAGCGGCCCCGGCACCCGGCCCGCTCGATCCGAACGGCACCGTGCTGATCACCGGAGGCACCGGAACACTGGGCCGCCTCGTCGCCCGGCACCTGCGCGACCGGCACGGCATCCGGCACCTGCTCCTGCTCGGCAGGACCGCGGCGGAGGTCGACTTCGACGCCGAGGTGGTGGCCTGCGACGTGGCCGACCGGGACGCGCTGGCGGCCGTGCTGGACGCGATCCCGGCCGAGCATCCGCTGACCGCGGTCGTGCACGCGGCCGGAGTGCTCGACGACGGCGTCGTCGAATCCCTCACGCCCGGCCGGATCGACCGGGTGCTGCGGCCCAAGGCCGACGCCGCCTGGCACCTGCACGAGCTGACGAAGGACCTCGGCCTGAGCGCTTTCGTGCTCTTCTCGTCCGCCGCCGGTGTGCTGGGCGGCCCGGGCCAGGCGAACTACGCCGCCGCGAACGCCTTCCTGGACGCCCTCGCCGCGTACCGGCGTGCCCAGGGCCTGCCGGGGGTGTCGCTGGCCTGGGGCCACTGGGCCGAGGCCAGCGGGCTGACCGGACACCTCACCGACACCGACCGCAAGCGCCTCGCCCGCGCCGGCGTGCTGCCGATGCCCACGGACCAGGCGCTGGCACTGTTCGACCTGGCCCTGGGTGCTGCCGATCCCGCGCTGGTCCCCGCCCACCTCGACCTGTCGGCGGCGTCCACCCGCCCGCTGCTCAGCCGCCTCACCCGGACGAGGCACGCCCGGCGCACGGACCGGCCGGGCCTGGGCAGGGAACTGGCGGCCCTGTCCGGGACCGAGCAGCACAGCCGCGTCCTGGACCTGGTCACCGCCCAGACGGCCGCGGTCCTCGGCCACACCGACACCGCGGCTGTCGGCGCCGAGCGGGCCTTCAAGGACCTGGGCTTCGATTCGCTCACCGCGGTGGAGCTGCGCAACCGCCTGTCCGCGGTCGCCGGGGTACGGCTGCCCGCGACGATGGTCTTCGACCACCCGACCCCCGACGCGCTGGCCGGCCACCTGCGGAACCTCCTGCTCGGCGCCCGGCGCCAGGCCCCTGCCCCGCCCGTGCCGGTGGGTGCTGCGCTGTCGGGTGATCCGGTGGTGGTGGTCGGGCTGGGGGCCCGGTATCCGGGTGGGGTGGGGTCGGCCCAGGAGTTGTGGGACGTGGTGTCGGGCGGGGTGGACGCGGTCGGGGAGTTCCCGTCGGACCGCGGATGGGACGTGGGCCGTCTCTACGACCCGGCCGGTGGCCCGGGGAGGTCGTACACCCGGTGGGGCGGCTTCCTCGACTCCGCCACCGGCTTCGACGCCGACTTCTTCGGGATCTCGCCGCGTGAGGCGTTGGCGATGGATCCGCAGCAGCGGGTGCTGCTGGAGACGGTGTGGGAGACGTTCGAGGACGCGGGGATCGATCCGACGTCGCTGCGGGGCAGCCGGACGGGTGTCTTCACCGGCATCTGGTCCTCGGGCTACGGCGCCGGGGCGCAGCCGCCCGACCTGGAAGGCTACCTCTCGACGGGCACGGCGACGAGCGTGACCTCCGGGCGGGTGTCGTACCTGTTGGGGCTTGAGGGGCCGGCGGTGTCGGTGGACACGGCGTGTTCGTCGTCGCTGGTGGCGATCCATCTGGCGGCGCAGGCGCTGCGCTCGGGGGAGTGCTCGCTGGCGTTGGCCGGCGGTGTGACGGTGATGGCGACGCCGGCGGGGTTCGTGGAGTTCTCGCGGCAGCGGGGGCTTGCGGCGGATGGGCGGGTGAAGGCGTTCGCCGAGGCCGCCGATGGTACGGCGTGGGGTGAGGGCGCGGGGCTGGTGCTGCTGGAGCGGTTGTCGGACGCCCGTCGCAACGGTCACCGGGTGCTGGCGGTGGTGCGGGGTTCGGCGGTCAATCAGGACGGGGCGTCGAACGGGCTGACCGCGCCGAATGGTCCGTCGCAGGAGCGGGTGATCCGTCAGGCCCTCGCCAATGCCGGGTTGGAGCCGTCCGAGGTGGACGCGGTGGAGGCGCACGGCACGGGGACGACGCTCGGTGACCCCATTGAGGCGCAGGCGCTGCTGGCGACTTACGGCCAGGGGCGGGTGCAGCCGTTGTGGCTGGGGTCGGTGAAGTCGAACATCGGCCACACCCAGGCGGCGGCCGGTGTGGCGGGTGTGATCAAGATGGTCATGGCGATGCGGCACGGTGAACTGCCGCGGACCCTTCACGTGGACGCGCCGACCTCGCACGTCGACTGGGAGTCCGGGAGCGTCCGGCTGCTGACCGAGGCCCGGCCCTGGCCCGACAACGGCCGCCTGCGTCGAGCGGGCATCTCGGCGTTCGGCATCAGCGGTACCAACGCGCACGTGATCCTGGAGGAACCGGCCCCGGATCCGGCCGCTTCCGCGCCCGGGCCGGCGGCCGTCGTGCCGGTGCCGTGGCTGCTGTCGGCGAAGTCGGACGCGGCCCTGCGCGACCAGGCCCGCAGGCTGCGCGGGTTCCTCGCCGAACACCCCGGGGTCGCACCGGCCGAGGTGGCCGCGGACCTGGCCGCGCGGGCCCGGTTTCCGCACCGTGCGGTGCTGACGGACCCGGCCGGCCTGGACGCGCTGATCGACGGAAAGCCCGGAATCGTCACGGGCACGGCCTCCCCGGGCAGGTCGGCGTTCGTGTTCTCCGGTCAGGGTGGTCAGTGGGCGGGGATGGGGCGTGGCCTGTACCGGGTGTTCCCGGTGTTCGCGCGGGTG
>NZ_JBHVIV010000031.1:0-51219 GCF_042799475.1 Kitasatospora sp. NPDC057692
AGTTGCACACGGGTCACGCACCACGGTCTACCAGATCAGGGGCAACCGCGAGGGCGAAACCCGCAAATTGATCACAACCGAATACGCGCCCTAGTGGTCAGGGTCGTCGGGACGGTCGTGCCGCAGGGCGCCGATCACCGCCCAGGCGACGGAGACCACCGGGACGGCGACCAGGGCGCCGAGGACGCCGCCGAGGACGGCGCCGCCGGTGACGGAGAGGGCGACGGCCACGGGGTGGATGCGGACGGACCAGCCGAGGACGAGGGGGTGGAGGAGGTGGCCCTCGATCTGGCCGATCACCACGATCAGGCCGAGGACCAGCAGGGCCACCACCGGGCCGCGGGCGGCGAGGGCCACCAGGGCGGCGACGGCCAGGGCGATCGGGGAGCCGATCAGCGGGATGAGGGTGGCGACGAACTCCAGGACGACCAGCGGCAGCACCAGGGGCACCCCGAGGACGGCGAGGGCGATGCCGACCAGGACGGCGTTGCTCGCCGCGACGATCAGCACGCCCCGGGTGTAGCCCGCGAAGGTGTGCCAGCCGGCGCGGCCCGCCCGCTGCCACACCGGGCGGGCGCGGGCCGGGAGCTGGCGCAGCCCCCAGGCCCACATCCGGTCGCCGGAGTGCAGGAAGAAGACCGAGCAGAACACCGCGAGCGCCAGCCCGGTGACCAGTTCGACGGCCCGCCCGGCGCCGCTGAGGGCGGTGCTGAGCAGGGCGGAGCGGTGGGAGGCGACGAAGTCGCCGATCCGGGCCTTCAGATCGGTGGCCGTCCCGGGGTGCAGGTGGAAGGGCGCGCCGGCGAGCCAGCGGTCGATCCGGCCGAGGCCGCCGTGCAGTTCGCCGCCCAGTCGGCCCCACTCGGCGGCGACGGTCGTTCCGACCAGGGTGAGGATGCCGCCGACCAGGACGACGGCGCCGAGCAGGGCGAGCAGGACGGCGAGCGCGCGCGGCATCCGCCGGGCCAGCAGGTCGACCGGCGGGCGCAGGACGGAGGTGATGACCAGCGCCAGGAAGAGGGCGATCACCGGCAGTTGGAGCCGGGTGAGGACGGTGACGGCGAGGTAGGCGGCCACGCCGAGGGAGACCAGCCGCCAGGCGTACCCGGCGGCGGTGCGCAGCCCGGGCGGCACCCGCTCGCCGGCGCGGTCGGTGGTTCGGCCCGCGGCCCGCGCGGCGGCCCGCGCCGTTCCGGCGCGCGAGGCCGGACCGGGCCTGCCGGGGCCGCGCGGACGTCCGCGTCCTCCGGTCATGGCAGGGCGCCCGGGGCCGGAACAGCGCCGTGACCGCGGTGCGCGGTGGGGCCGGGCGGGCCGCTTCTGCCGGGCATCGGCGGTGCCCTCCTCGGGTCGGGGACCTCCCGTCGCCGGGCGTCTGTCCGCCGACGCCGAGGCCAAACCCCGTGACCGCGCAGGGCTGAACCCCGCGACCGCGCAGGGCTGGACCCCGCCGGCGCGCCTTCGGCGGGGTCCAGCCCTGCGCGGGGGCGTCGGTCAGGCCGCCGGAGCGGGGACGGCCGTACGCTCCTCGACAGGTGCGGCGGGGGTGAGGGCCCGCTGCGCGAGAGCGCCGAAGACCAGGGCGAACCCGGTCCACAGCACGGCCTGCAGACCGATCGAGGCGAGCCGGAAGTCCCACAGCAGTCCGGCCGGGAAGCCGTCCGGGATCGCGTCGTCGTTGTCCGGCAGGACGAGGGCGAGCACGGCCGTCACCACGGCGTAGCCGAGGCCGGCCGCGACGACGGCGTTCCAGGTGCCCAGACGCGGAGCCAGGCGCTTGCCGAGGATCACCGCGGCGACGCCGATCAGCACGCTGAGCGCGATCATCAGGAAGAACAGCGACGTGCGCTTCCCGATGGTGTCCGGATTGCCGACCGCCGGCGGCATCGCCGGGTACTTGAGGAACGGCACCAGGTAGACAGTGGTGAACGCGGCGCCCGCGACCAGTGCGGCGGTGGCCCGGGGGCCGAACCGGCCGATCCGGCCGAGGGCGAAGCAGAACGCCAGCGCCGCGATGCCGCCGACGGCGACGCCGTAGACCAGCACCCCGGTGGCGAGGCCGGCCGTGGACTGGAGGTCGCGGCTGACCAGTTCCTCCTCATCGGCAGAGTCGGCAGAGTCGGCAGAGACGGCGGACGCGGCGGCCCCATGGGAGTCCGCCGGGTCGGCGGCCCCGGTCCCGTGGTGGTGCCCGGCCCCGGCGGACTGCGACTGCTCCTGGGCGATGGCGTCCGAGACGGGGCCCTCGCCGACGGTGTACGCGAAGACGAAGGCCACCAGCCCGGCGATCAGGCCCGCGATCAGGCCCCGCAGCAGCAGTCTTCCGACGGTGCCCGAGGGCACGGTTGCGGAGGTGTTCATCGGTGCTCGGTCTCCGCTCAGTGGCACGGGAAGCCGAGCAGGTGGCGGCCGTCGTGCACCCACTCGTGCACGGTCGCCCCGGAGATGAGGGAGGTGGCGCCCTGCTCGGCGCCGACGAAGTAGAGCAGGACCAGCATCAGGGTGCCGAGGAACAGCGCCCAGGGGAGGATGGCGCGGATCGGCAGCGCGGCCGGGGCGGAACCGCCCGCGGGCAGGCTGGGGGAGAGGACGGACTGGGCCATGGCAGGACCTCCTGGGGGAAACACGCGTCCCGTTCGGTGGAGCTCTGACGACGGCGGTCGGGTCTGACTCGCCGGAAGCCCGCCGTTGCGTGAGGCGGCCGGTTCCGGCTTACAGTGGCGCGACCGTGCCGGATTTCCACCGGACTTCCGTCTCGCCGTCGTCTTCGGTTGTCGGGGGAGACCGTAGCGCCCGGGGGCTGCGGAGCCAAGGGCGCACGCCGAATCGCCGTTCTGCCGCGGCCTGCGGATTCGTGCGCGGGCAGGGCCTGGAACGCGCTGCTCCGGTGCCTCCCAAGGGTGACAGGTGTACGAAGGGGGAAAGGCATGACGGTACGGGTGATCTTCGTCGCCCCGGCGATCGGACCGGGGCTGCGACAGGCGCGGTTCGGCGGCGAAGGCTCCGTGGACGGGAGCGATCCGCTCGACGCCGCCGGGGTGCGCGCCGCCCGCGCCGCCGCACCGGGCCTGCCCGCGACCGCCCACCGCTACGTCTCGCCCTCCGCCCGCTGCCGCCGCACCGCCGAGGAGTTGGGGATCCCCGACGCCGTGGACGAGCCCGCGCTGCGCGGCTGCGCCACGGGCCGCTGGAGCGGGCGGACCCTGGACGAGGTCGCGGCCGAGGAACCGCGGGCGGTCATGGAGTGGCTGGCCGATCCGGCGGCCGCACCGCACGGGGGCGAGTCCGTGCGGCAGCTGTGCGCCCGGGTGGGCGCCTGGCTGGACGGCACGGCGGCCGCGCTGGGCGGCCGGGTGCTGGTGGTCGCCGAACCGGACGTGGTCCGGGCCGCCGCGGTGCACGCCCTCGGCGTCCCGGGCCAGGCCCTCCGCCGGCTCGACGTGCCGCCGCTCGGCGGCGTCGAACTGACCGGGCGGGCGGACCGCTGGAACCTGCGCCTCGGCGGACCCGGCACCGGCTGAGCCGACGGCGGACGGGCGCCCGGCTCACCCGGCGCAGAGCAGGGGCACGCGGTCCTCGGCGAGGTAGCGGGAGCGGACGGCGGCGACGATCTCGGCGCTCGCGGTGCCGCTGCCGTACGGGGAGGGGCGCCCGGCGAGCGCCCCGACGGCATCCGGATCGGCGAGCGACTCCCGTAGCGCGACGTCGAGTTCGGGGCCGGGCCGGACCAGCCGGGCGAAGCCGGCCCGGACCGCCTCGGGCCGTTCGGTGGAGTTGCGGACCACGATCAGCGGCCGCTTGAGCACCGTGCACTCCTCCTGGACCCCGCCGGAGTCCGAGACCAGCAGCCGGCAGCCGGCCGCCAGGGCGAGGAAGGTGCGGTGGTCGACCGGGGGTACCGGGCGCAGCCCGGCGAGCGCGCCGGAGAGCCCGAACCGCTCGATCGCCGCCCGGGTGCGCGGGTGCAGCGGCAGGACCACCGGCAGCTCCAGGGCGGCGAGTTGGCCGAGGATCCGACCGAGCCGGGCCGGGTCGTCGGTGTTCTCGGGCCGGTGGAGCGTGGCCAGCAGATAGCGGTCGGGGCGCAGCCCGTACCCGGCCAGCACGGCGCCGGCCTCGGCCGTCCCGGGCAGCGATTCCAGGGTGGCCTCGACCACGGTGTTGCCGGTGACCACCACCTGCTCCGCCTCGATCCCCTCGCGCAGCAGGTGGGCGGCCGCGGTCGCGGTCGGGGCGCAGTGCAGGTCGGCGAGCGGGGCGATCAGGCGGCGGTTGGCCTCCTCGGGCATGTCCGGGTCGAAGGAGCGCAGCCCGGCCTCCACGTGGACGACGGGCACGCCCGCGCAGTGGGCGGCGAGCGCTCCGGCGGCGGCGGAGTTGGTGTCGCCCTGGACGACGACGGCGGCGGGCGGGTGCTCGGTGAAGTGGTCGCTGAGCGCGCTGACCATGCGGCCGATCTGCCGGCCCCGGGCCTCGCCGGCGACGCCGCTGAGCGTGACGTGCGGGTCGGGGAGCGCGTACTGCCGGAAGAAGGCGGTGGTGAGGCCGGGATCCCAGTGCTGGCCGGTCCAGACGATGCGCGCGGAATCCTCCAGGAGCCGTACCACGCCGGCGAGTTTCACGATTTCCGGTCGGGTTCCGAGGACCACGGCTATGTCGGCTGAGGGCATGCGGGCTCCCTTGACGGTGCATCCGGTCGATCGGTCCGACCGTTTCGAACTACGCGTCACAACATGGCGGTCAGCGACGGGTGGGGCAACAGATGGTGATCAATGTCCCCCGAATGGCGGAATGGCCGATCATGGCGCCATGCCGTTGAGACGGTGTCGACACGCCGGACGGGCTCAGTGCGTGGAAGCATCGTGCGACTACGGACCATAGGAAGTCTGATTTTCGGTCCATGATGTGCCATCAGTACGGGAGTTCGATCCGGCGGCGGTGTCGCGTAACGTTCGTCCACGCCCGGGCCGTTCCGACGTTCCCGGCGCTGGGCCCCCCTCTGTCCTGAGGTCGGCCGAACCTGCCCGCACCGCCTCTACTGCGTGGCAACCCCCCCTTGTTCTTTCCCGTTATCCGACGAGAGGAATTCCCCCATGTACGGACCTGTGGCCGGCGGACTGCCGCCGGCAGCCGGTGGCGGCGCCCTGGCCGCGACCGGATCGGTGGGCATAGGCGTCATGGCGACGGCCGCGGTGGCCCTGGTGCTCCTGGGTCTCGGCCTGCTCCGGCGCAGCAGACTGCGTCGGAGCGAGGGCCCGGGCGAGGACTGAGCCGCGCCATGACGGAATCCCTGTCGCACCCGCTCGCGCCCCGCCGGCACGCCGCGGCCCGGGCCCGGCGCTCCCCGGTCGGGATGCTGTGCGGCGCCGTGCTGCTCGGTGTGTGCGGCTCGCTGGTGGCCGGTGAACGCGCCTACCGCTCGCAGGAGAGCCGCGGCACGGCGTGGCTGGTCGAACACCTGCTGGGGATGCGCACCCTGCTGCTCGAAGGGCCGACCGCCCCCGTCCTGTACGCGGGCGACCGCGCCGGACTGGACCGGGGCGTCGCCCTGACCACGGGGTGCAGCAGCGCGCTGCTGATCGCCCCGCTCGCCCTGGTGACCGCCCTGCTGCTGCTCTTCGGCAACCGCCGGGCGGGCCGGGTGCTGCTGGCCTTCGGGGTCGCCGCCGGGCTGGTCCTGGCCACCAACCTCGCCCGGCTCACCCTCGTGCTGGTGATGCAGCACCGCTACGGCGCGGAGGGGTTCGGCTGGACGCACGTGCTGTTCGGATCGGTGCTGATGATGGCCGCCGCCCTCGGCGCGGCGCTGCTCTACCTGCGGCTGCTGCCCCGCAGCGGCGCCGCCGGTGCCGCGGGCGCGGGTGCTGTTCGCAGCGGCGCGGACGTACCGGTCCGCGGGAGCGGGGAGGGGGAGCGGTGACCCTGCTGGACACCTCCGTCTCGCTCTCCTTCGTCCTGGGCATCGGCTTCCTCGCCTACGTCGTGGTGATCGTGCGCGGCTACCTGCGCGACCGGCCCGCGCCGGCCGGCGACCCGGACGGCTTCGGCTGGCACTTCCTGATCCCCTGCCGGGACGAGGAGGCGGTCATCGCCACGACCCTCGACTACCTCGCCGAGCACTTCGCCGGAGCGACCGTCTGGGTCGTCGACGACGCCTCCGCGGACCGCACGGCCGAACTCGTCCGCACCTGGCCCGCCACCTCGGACCGCCTGACCGTCCACCTGGTGTCCCGGCGGCTGCCCGAGGCGCGGACCGGCAAGGGCGACGCGCTGAACGCCGGCTACCGGGCGCTGGAGGCCGTGCTGCCCGCCGGTACCGACCCCGAGCGGGTGGTGGTCTGCGTGCTCGACGCCGACGGCCGCCCCTCGCCCGGTGCGCTCGCGGTCTGCGCCGGACCGGGCCTGTTCGGCGACCCCGGGATCGGGGCCGTCCAGGTCGAGGTGCGGATGTCCAACCGCGACGTGCCCCGCCCGCTGCCCGGACGCGGCGCTCTCGCCAACCGGCGGGCCCGGCTGCTCGCCCGCCTCCAGGACATCGAGTTCCGCGGGCCGATATCCGCCATGCAGATCACCCGGCGGCGCACCGGCACCGTCAACGTCGGCGGCAACGGCCAGTTCACCCGGCTCTCGGCGCTGCGCTCGGTGGACCGCGGCGGCGGGCGGCCGTGGGGCAGGGCGCTGCTGGAGGACTACGAGCTGGGCCTGCGGCTGATGCTGGCCGGCTGGCGCAACGGCTACACCACCGACGCCTGGGTCGACCAGGAGGCGCTCTGGAGCATGCGGCAGCTGGTCACCCAGCGGGTGCGCTGGGCGCAGGGCTCCATGCAGTGCACCCGCTACCTGCGGGAGATCTGGGGCTCGCGGGCGTTCGGCACGGCCGGGTTCCTGGAGGTGCTGTACTTCATGAGCCAGCCGTGGCTGCAGCTCGTCGGCCTGGTGGTGTACACCGTGCCGGTCGCGGCCTTCGGCTACAACCTCGCGTTCTACCCGGAGTTCGTGCTCGTCTTCCTGCGGCAGGGCGGCGCGCTGCTCCTGCTGCTCTACCTGCTGCTGGGCGTGGGCGAGTTCGCGATCTGGGGGCCGCTCTACCGGCGGCGCTGCGAGCCGGGGATCCGGCGGCGGGCGGCGCTCGGGTACGGGCTCGCGCTGGCCCTGTACGCCGCCACGACCTACCTGGTGGCCGTCCGCGCGGCCTGGCGGGTGCTGTGCCGGCGCAACTCCTGGCACAAGACCGCCCGGGTCGCCGCACCGGCCTCCGTTCCGGCAGGTGCGCCCGTGCCCGCCCTGGTCGCGCCTTCCCCGTCCGCGCCTTCCCCGTCCGCGCCTTCCCCGTCCGTGCCCGCCCCGTCCGTCGTCGGCGAGTCGGCGCGGTGAGCGCCCGCCGGCCGGCCCGTGCCCCGCCCGGTGCCGGGCGCCCGAGCCCCGTCCGCCCGATTCCCGACCGGCCCTCCCTTCCGTCCCCACGAAAGGCCCCACCCTCATGACCTCCCGTCGTACCGGCACCCGCACCCGCTCCCGTCTGCTCGCGGGCGCCGCCCTCACCGCCACGCTGGTCTGCACCGCGAGCCCGGCCTGGGCCGCCCTCTCCGCACCCGAGGCCAAGGCGTACGTCGTCTCCGCCGACGCCGTCGCCGGTATGGTGGCCGTCGCCCCGACGCCCGCCTCCGCCTACCCCTCCGGCGGCACCAGCACCCTGGCCGGTATCAATGTCGGGCCCTTCGCCAGCAACGCGCTGCTCACCGCCACCACCTCGGGCGACCCGCAGGCCGGCACCTCGGGCGCCTCCGCCACGATCGACTCGCTCGGCATCGACCTGGGCGTCGCCACCGTCTCGCTCACCGGCGTCAACTCGACCTGTACCGCCACCCCGACCGGGGCCACCGGCTCCGGCGTCATCGCGGGCGGCAGCGTCAAGCTCCCGCTGCTCCCCGCGATCAACCTGCAGGCCGGAGCCGGGCCCAACACCGGGGTCGACATCGCCGGGGTCGGCACCGTCCTCCTCAACGAGCAGACCACCGACGCCAACGGCATACTCAGCGTCAACGCCGTCCGGATCAGCCTGCTGCCGATCCTCAACGCCGCGGACCTGGTCATCGGCCACGCCGAGTGCGGCGGGGCCCCGCCGGCCGAGGCCGTGTCGATGATCAACCCGCAGGTCGCCGCCGTGGGCGGCACGGCGGCCCTGGCCACCGCCGCCGGAGTCGTGCTGCTGCGCCGCCGCAACAGCACCGTCTGATCCCCGGCCCGACCGGGGTGCCCCGGGCCCGCCCACCGGGCCCGGGGCACCCCGGACTTGCCGGCCGTCCCCGGGTCAGGACCGCCGCAGGTCGAAACGCCAGTCGTGGCAGCGCATCGGGCGGCCCGGCGGGTACTCGAAGTCCCGGGCGCCCAGCAGTTCGAACCCCGCGCCGCGGCACACCGCGTTCGACGCCGCGTTATCGACCGAGGGGAAGGCGTGCAGATGGCGGTGGAGCCCGGCGGCCCGGGCCTCGGCCACCACCGCGCGGGCGGCGGCCGTCGCCACGCCCCGGCCCTGGAAGGCCGGCAGTACCGTCCAGCCGGTCTCGTACACCTCCTCGCCCTCCCAACCGCGCTCCCAGAAGCCGATGCTGCCGGCCGTCGCGCCCTCCGGTAGCAGCACGATCCTGAACATCCGGCCGGTGGAGGGCGGTTGGGCGCTGAGGTCGACGTAGCGGCGATGCCGGCGGGCCACCTGCTCCGCGGTCTCCGGGCCGCCGAGGTGGGCCGTCAGCTCCGGCGCGTTGAGGGCGGACAGCAGTGCGCCGTCCTGCTCGGACCAGGGCTCCAGGCGCACGGCGGCGGGGTGGTCGTCCATGGCACGTACGGTAGCCGGTGCCACCGACAGTCGCCCGCCGTGCCGCCCGGCCGCCCGCTCTGCCGCCGCCCGGCCGCCCCGCCTTCGGCCCCGCGGCTACCCGGCGGCGGGGCCGAGCCGCACCGGAACGGTCCGCAGGCCGTTCACGATGAACGACTCCTGTGGAAGCAACTCCTCGGCCGGTATGGCGAGTTCGATGTCCGGGAAGGTGTCGAACAGGGCGCTGAGCGCCTCCTCGGCCTCCATCCTGGCGACCAGGTGGCCCAGGCAGAAGTGGTGGCCGTGGCCGAAGGCCAGATGGCTCTTGTCGGCCCGGGTGAGGTCGAACTCCGCGGGCCGGTCGGGGTGCAGCGCCGGGTCGCGCCCGGCCGAGCCGAACGCGAACAGGACCGGCTCGCCGGTGCGGATCAGCGCGCCCTCGCCGAGGTCGATGTCCTCGGTGGCGAAGTACATCGGCAGGTGCATCACCGGCGCCTCCAGGCGCAGCGCCTCCTCGATCGCGTCGTGCCAGGTGGCGTCGCCGGAGCGGATCAGCGCCAGCTGCCCGGGGTGGGTCAGCAGCAGCGCGATCGCGTGGTCGATGAGGTTGACGGTGGTCTCGGACCCGGCGCCGATCATGAGGATCAGGGTGGAGACCAGCTCCTGCTCGCTGAGCCGCTCCCCGTTGGCGTCCCGGGTGGCGATCAGCTCGCTGGTCATGTCGTCGCCCGGCGCGGCCCGCTTGGTGGCGGCCAGCAGCGCCATCGCGACGAACAGGTCGTCGATGAGGGCCTTGGCCTCCTCGGGCGTGGAGTAGGTCGCCAGGGCGCCGTCCACCACCCGCTGGATCTCCGGCCGCTGCTCCTCGGGGACGCCGAACAGGTCGCAGATCAGGGTGGTCGGCAGCAGGTAGGAGAGGCGGGTGTGCAGGTCGACGGTCTCGTCGGGAGCGGCCTCGCGCAGTGCGTCGATCAGGGCGGTGGTGATCGCCCGCACCAGGGGTCGCAGCGCCTCCACCCGGCGGGGGCCGAAGGAGGGCGCGGTCAGGGTGCGCAGGCGGTGGTGGTCCCGGCCGTCGCTGGTGAACATCGACTCCACGGCGACCCAGCTGGCCAGCGGCCAGTCGGGGCCGACCCGGCCGTCGATCCAGTCGGGCCAGTGGTGGCGGGCGTTCTTGGCGAGCCGGGAGTCGGTGAGCAGTTGTTTGGCGACGTCGGCGCGGGTCACCGACCAGGCCATGACGCGGCCGGGGAGTTCGACCCGGACGGCCGGGCCGTGGGAGCGCAGATGGGCGGCCTCGGCGTGCAGGTCGGTGCCGCGGGTGTCGAGGACGTGGGTGTAGGGGCAGCGGGGTTCCATGGGCCCTCCTGGGGGAGCGGCGGGCGGAATCGGTCGGCCGGTTGTGACCGTACGACCGGCCGGGCGGTGACGGAAGGGCGCTCGCGGCTTCGCCGTGCGCCCCCGGTCCGCCCCGCACGCCCGCGGGGGCTGGTGCGGACCGGTCGCCCCGCCCTTATGACAACAGCATTGACGTGTCCCGGCGCCCCCGGTTTCATGGCTCGCACTTTCCCCACCCCCACCCCCACACCCCCAAGGCGGTGATCCCTTGGCATCGACGGCGAAGGCCACGGGCAGCGGTCCGAGAGCGGACGCGAGCGGCTCCCACGTCTCCATGCGCCGGTCCCTCGGCCTCCTCGACGGGGCGGCGATCGCCGCCTCCAGTACCGCCGCGACCAGCAGCATCGGCATCGGCCTCGGCCTGATGGCCGGGGTCGTCGGACTGCACCTGCCCGCGATCATGCTGCTGGCGTTCCTCCCGGTGCTCGCCATCGCGGGCGGCTACGGGCGGCTGAACGCCGCGGAGCCGGACGCCGGCAGCAGCTACCGCTGGGTGGGCCGCACCCTCAGCCCCTGGCTCGGCTTCCTCACCGGCTGGGTGAACACCGTCGGCACGGTGGTGTTCATGGCCTACACCACGACGGTCACCGGCTCGTCGATCGTCCAACTCCTCGACCTGGCCCACCTGCGCAGCGTCGCGGGCCTGCGGCTGGACGCCGACTCGACCGCGCAGTGCACCCTGATCGGCCTGGCCGTGCTGGTCGGCGCCGCGCTGGTCGCGGTGCGCGGGCTCGACCTGGCCGCGCGGCTGCAGAAGGCACTGCTGCTCTTCGAGTACGCGGTGCTGCTCGGCTTCTGCGGGTACGGGCTGTTCGCCGGGGACCAGCCGTTCTCACTCCAGTGATACAACCCCTTCGCGATCCCCTCCTTCGAGGCGCTCGCGCAGGGCATGGTGCTCGCGGTGTTCTGCTACTGGGGCTTCGAGTCGGTGTTCAGCGTCGGCGAGGAGGTCCGCGACCCGCGCGACGCCTCCCGGGGTGGCCTGCTCGCCCTGCTGGTGATGCTGCTGCTCTTCCTGCTCGCCGGCACGGCCTTCCAACGGGTGCTCCCGATCGAGGAGTTGGCGGACAACGGTGCGCACGGCCTGGCCTACTTCGGGGCCCGGCTGGCCGACCAGCCACTGGCCGCGCTGCCGCTGATCGCGCTGATGCTCTCCGCGGTGGCCTCGCTGCAGTCCTCGGTGATCCCGACCGCCCGCGGCCTGTACGCGATGGGGCGCGACGGCGTGCTCGGCCCGGTGTGGACCCGGCTGCACCCGCGGCACTCGACGCCCGCCGCCGGCACCCTGCTGATCACCGGCGTGGCGGTGCTGCTGGCGCTCTGCGCGGTCGCCGTCCCGACCGTCAACGACCTCATCTCGGCCGCCGTCAACGCGATCGGCATCGTCGTCGCCCTCTACTACGCGCTCACGGCCGTGGCCGCCGCCGTCCGCTTCCGCCACCTGCTGCGCACCGACCTGCTGGAGGGCCTGCGAGCGGTGGTCGGCCCGCTGCTCGGCGCGGCCACCCTGCTGGTCGTCGGCGGCTATCTGGCCTGGACCTTCTACGACTCCGCCGATCACTTCGAACTCGCCGCCGACAACGGCTGGTTCGAGCTCTCGGTGGCGGTGATGATGATCGTCACCGGACTGCCCGCGGCCGCCTGGGCCCGGTGGCGGCGCCGCTCGCCGTACTTCCTCGGCGACACCCGCTGAGGCCCGCCGACCCCTGCTGACCCCGCGCCACCCCCGTACGACCCGCACCACCCCGCACCACCCGAGAACGGAGCACCACCCATGACCAAGGCCGACCTGGTCTTCACCCACGGCCCCGTCCACACCGGCGACGCCGCCCGCACCCGGGCGAGCACCCTGGCCGTGACCGGCGGGCGGATCACCGCCGTCGGCCACGACGAGGTCCGCGAGCTGATCGGCCCGGGCACCGAGGTCGTGGACCTCGCCGGGAAGCTGCTGCTGCCGGGCTTCCAGGACGCCCACATCCACGCCGTGGGCGGCGGCACCGAGCTGGCCGCCTGCGACCTCACCGGCACCGTCGGCGTCCCCGACTACCTGGCGCGGATCCGCGCCTACGCCCGGGCCCACCCCGAGCAGGAGTGGATCACCGGCAGCGGCTGGTCGATGGAGAGCTTCGACGGCGGACTGCCGACCCGCCAACTGCTCGACACCGCCGTCCCCGACCGCCCGGTCTACCTCACCAACCGCGACCACCACGGTGCCTGGGCCAACACCCGGGCCCTGGAGCTCGCCGGACTCGACCGCCACACTCCCGACCCGGCCGACGGACGGATCGAGCGGGAGCCCGACGGCACCCCCGGCGGCGTGCTCCAGGAGGGCGCCACCGCCCTGGTCGCCCGGCTGATCCCGCCGGTCACCGCCGCCGACCGCCTCGACGGCCTGCTGCGCGCCCAGCGCCTGCTCCACTCCCTCGGCATCACCGGCTGGCAGGACGCCCTGCTCGGCGAGTTCAACGGCATGCCCGATCCCTCCGACGCCTACCTGGCCGCCGCGCGCTCCGGCGCGCTGACCGCCCGGGTGACCGGCGCGCTCTGGTGGGAGCGCGACCGGGGCGCCGAGCAGATCCCCGAACTCGTCGAGCGGCGCGCCGCGTCGGCGCACGGACGGTTCCGGGCCGGCTCGGTGAAGATCATGCAGGACGGCATCGCCGAGAACTTCACCGCCGCCATGACCAGCCCCTACCTGGACGGCTGCGGCTGCGCCACCGCCAACTCCGGCCTGAGCTTCGTCGATCCGCTCGCCCTGCGCGGCCACGTCACCGAACTCGACGCGCTGGGCTTCCAGGTGCACTTCCATGCACTGGGCGACCGGGCGGTGCGCGAGGCGCTGGACGCGGTCGAGGCCGCCCGCGCCGCCAACGGCCGGCGCGACACCCGGCACCACCTCGCGCACCTCCAGGTGGTCCACCCGGACGACCTGCCGCGCTTCGCCCGGCTCGGCGCCGTCGCCAACATCCAGCCGCTGTGGGCGGCCCACGAACCGCAGATGGACGAACTGACCATCCCCTTCCTCGGCCCCGAACGCGCCGCCTGGCAGTACCCGTTCGGCGCCCTCCAGCGGGCCGGCGCCACCCTCGCCGCGGGCAGCGACTGGCCCGTGAGCAGCCCCGACCCGCTGGCCGGCCTGCACGTCGCCGTCAACCGCCGGGAGCCCGACGCCGCCGACGAGCGGGTGTTCCTGCCCGAGCAGCGGATCGACCTCGCCTCCGCGATCGCCGCCTACACGGCCGGATCCGCGTACGTGAACGGCCACGACGACGCCGGTGTGCTCGCCGCCGGCCGGTGGGCCGACCTGGTCGTCCTCGACCGCGACATCCTCACCGGCCCGCCCGAGGAGATCGCCGCCGCCCGGGTGCTGCGGACCTACGTCGGCGGCGAACCGGTCCACGTGGCCGACTGATCCCACCCGGCCCCCGGCCACCGGGCCACCCGGCGGTTCTCCCTCCGACCGGCGGCGGCGCGCGGGCCGCTCAGCGCGCCGCCGCCAGCCGGGCCCCGGCCGCGTCGAGCAGCAGGTCCAGCGCGAACGGGTAGCCGCTGCGCCGCATGTCGGCGGCGAGCAGGTGCGCGGTGGCGGCGATGTGCGGGTTGGCCGCGGCGTCGACCCGGGCGTAGGAGGCCTGCCAGACCCGCAGGTCCGCCGACTGCGCGGCGGTCGGCAGCGCGAGCGCGGCGGCGTCCAGCACGGCGAAGCCGAGGCTCTGGTCGACGAACGCGTGGTAGATCCGCACGGCCTCCGGGTCGGGGAAGCCCGCGGTGCGCAGGACGCCGAGGATCGCCTCCACGGCGGCGATCTCATGGGTGCGCCCGGTGGTGCGGTGGGCGGCGAGCAGCGCGGCCTGCGGGTGGGCCTGGTAGCTGGCGTGGATCCGCAGGCCGATGTCCCGCAGGTCGGCCCGCCAGTCCCCGGTGGCCCGCCAGCCGTCCTGGGCGCGGGCGATCAGCTCCTCGGCGATGGCGAGCAGCAGGTCGTCCGCGCTGTGGAAGTAGCGGTACACCGCACTGGGGTCGGCGCCCAGCGCGGTGCCGAGCCGCCGCACGGTGAGCGCCTCCGCACCGTGCTGCCCGACCAGCCGCAGCGCCGTGCCGACGATCAGTTCGTGGGAGAGCACGACGCCCTGCTTGGTCGGCCGCCGCCGGCGCCGCTGGGGCTCGGGCACTACGCGTTCGCTCATCCCGGCAGGTTACGTCAACGCCCTTGACGTAGCACAGGGGCCGGACGGCGCCGCCCGGCGTGTCCCGGCAGCCCCGACCCGTCCCGGCCTGTCCCGGCCACCGCTCCGGACCGGGGACACTGTCCTTGGAGAAAGGATTCCGCATGAACCACCCGGCCGACGAGCCCCGCCTGCCCGCCGCACGAGGCGCCACCGACCCCTACGGGACCTGCGTGCTGCTCAAGCACGGCGAGGTCGCGATCAAGGGCCGCAACCGCCGGCTGTTCGTCCGGCGGCTGGAGGACAACCTGCGCACGGCGCTGCGCGGCATCGGCGGGTCGACCTGGATCAGGACCCCGCACAGCATCACCGTCCTCGGCGGCGACGTGCCCGTCGAGGACCTGGTGGCGCGGGCCCGCACCGTGGTCGGCTTCAACTCGGTCGAGCCGGCGCTGCGCGTCCCCAGCACCATGGAGTCGATCGAGGCCAATGCCCTGGAGGTGCTGCGCACCGCGTGCGAGGGCCGGGCCGCGACCGGCTTCGCGGTGCGGGTCAAGCGCCGCGACAAGACCTTCGCGCTGACCTCCTCCCAGCTGGAGCGGGAGCTCGGAGCCCGGCTGCAGCCCCGGGTGGCCGGCCTGCGGGTGGACCTCACCGCGCCCGACGTCACCCTCTCCGTGGAGATCGACCACCGCGAGACCTTCCTGTCGGCGGTCCGCTACCCCGGGCTGAGCGGGCTGCCCGTCGGCTCCAGCGGCCGGGCGCTGGTGCTGCTCTCCGGCGGCTACGACTCCCCGGTGGCCGCGCACCGGGCCATGCGGCGCGGGCTGGCCTGCGACTTCGTGCACTTCAGCGGCGCGCCGTACACCAACCCCGCCTCGGTGTACAAGGCGTACGCCCTGGCCCGGGAGCTCAACCGCTACCAGCCGCCGGGCGAGCTGCACGTGGTGTCGCTCGGCAAGGCCCAGAAGCAGCTCGCCGTCGCGGGCGCAGGCCGGCTCCAGGTGGTCGCCCAGCGCCGGCTCATGGTGCGCACCGCCTCCGCCCTGGCCGAGGCCACGGGCGCCCAGGCGCTGGTGACCGGCGACAGCCTCGGTCAGGTGGCGAGCCAGACCCTGGCCAACATGGCGGCCGTGGACCAGGCGGCGACGCTGCCGGTGCTGCGCCCGCTGGTGGGCTGGGACAAGCAGGAGATCATCGACCAGGCCAGGGCCCTCGGCACCGCCGGGATATCCGTCCTGCCCGACGAGGACTGCTGCAGCCTGCTCGCCCCGCCGCGGGTCAGCACCGGAGCGCCGATCGGCCGGCTGAAGGCCGTGGAGCGGCGCCTGGACCTGGACGAGGTGGTCGAGGCGCTGCTCGCGAACGTCCAGGTGATGCGGCCCGGACAGGAGGAGGACCTGGCACCCGAGACCGGTCCGGGCTGCACCGTCCCTGCCTGACCGGGCCGATGGAGCGGTGCGGGCGTGCGGCGTCAGAACAGGCCCTCCGGCAGGGTCTCGTCGTACTCCCGCACCACCTGGGTGTCGACGGCGGGGAACAGCTCGTCGAGGTCGGTGGCGCGCAGCTCGGCGAGGCCGTCGGCGGCGGCCAGGAAGCGGTCCTGGTCGGCGGCCGTGACGACGCCCTCGGTCAGGGCGCGGAACTTCCGCCCGTAGGCGGGCCGGTCGAAGGGCCGGGCGCCGGCGGGGTGGGCGTCGGCGACGGCCAGCTCGTCCTCGATCACCGTGCCGTCGTCCAGGGTGACCACCAGGCGCCCGCCGAAGGCCCGGCGCCGCGGGTCGGGGTCGTGGTAGCGGCGGGTCCACTCGGGGTCCTCGACGGTGCTGATGCTGCGCCAGAGCGCGACGGTCTCCGGGCGGGCGGCCCGTTCGGGGGCGTAGGAGCGCTCGTGGTGCCAGGTGCCGTCCTCCAGGGCGACGGCGAGGATGTAGGGGACCGAGTGGCCGAGGCTCTCCCGGTCCGCCGCGGGGTCGTACGTCCGCGGGTCGTTCGCGCCGGAGCCGAGGGCGCGGTGGGTGTCGCGTCCGGTGTGCAGCACGACCGAGCGCACGCCGCTCAGCGGCCCGGTCCGCTCGCGCAGCCGCCGGGCCAGGTCGATGACCGCCTGGGCCCGGTACGCGGCGGCGTGCTCCTTGGGATACGTGTCCAGGATCGCGCGGCGGGGTTCGCCGTCCTCCGGCAGCAGCACCCGGTAGTCCGACTCCGGACCGTCGAGCAGCCGGGCGAGGAGGCCGTCCTCGCCCTCGTAGGCCGGGGAGGGGGAGGTCTCGCCGCGCATCGCCCGGTCCACCGCCTCGATCGCCGCCTTGCCGGCGAACGCCGGGGCGAACGCCCTCCAGCTGGAGATCCCGCCTGTAGGGGACCGCCGGGCCGCGGTCGTGGTGTGCACGGCCTGCTGGACGGCCTGGTACACCGTCTCCGTCGGCAGCCGCAGCAGCGCGCCGAGGCCGCAGACGGTGACCGCGCCCAGGTGGGCGTGCAGGCCGATGCCTCGGACCAGGGCGACGTGCACCTCGTAGGCGGCGACGACACCGCGCAGCAGGTCGGCGCCGGTCCGGCCGGTGTGCTGGGCGACGGCCAGCAGCGGCGGGATGGTGTCGCCGGGGTGGGCGTGGCCGGCGGCGAGGTAGGCGTCCTGGAAGTCCAGCTCGCGCACGGCCGTGCCGTTGGCCCAGGCCGCCCACTCGGGGGAGACCCGGGTCAGGCTGCCGAAGACGCGGGCCCCGGGCGCGGCGTGGTGGACCAGCGCCTGCGCCTGCGCCCGGGCCACCGCCACGGGCCGGTGCAGCAGCGCGGCGACGGCGACGGCGGCGTTGTCGATCACCCGGTTGACCGCCATCCCGGCGCTCTCGGGGTCAAGCTCCTCGGTGCCGGCCGCCACGGCGGCGAGCCGCCAGGCGAGCTGCTCCTCGCGCGGCAGGCGGCCGGCACTGGGGTGGACGCGGACGCGGTACTCGATCACGGGTCTCCTCGCGAAGGCTTCGACGGAACGGTCGCACTCGTCGCAACGACGGCAGCACGAGCCTTACCGACGCCGGCGCCCGCACCCCGGAGGCCACACCGCAAACCCGTCCCACGTCGGCGCGGTGCAATCACGCAGTCATGCCAGGTCGTGTCCGGGCTCGCGATCCACCCTGGAGAGGCTCGCCGTGATCGGCGCGTTGCAGCCGCGGTGATCGGTGATCCAGTCTGTGAGAGCGGTCCGCATCCCCGCGTACCTGCCGTAGCCGTAGTCGCCGCAGGCCAGGCAGTACCCACCCGTCCCGGACTCCGCCTCGGACGGCTCGGGCGAAGAGATGGTGCGCTCGGTCATGACGTCTCCTACCGTTCTGCGCGGCGCCCTGCCGCGTCCTGCCGGCAGCGCGGGGTCTCAGCCCAGCACGATCGGTGCCGACTTCGGAACGGTGGTGGAAGCTCACCGCCGCCTCTACCTGTCCGTTGCCCCAGCAGTCCTCCACCGTGCCGTCGCAGAACACGCCAACCTCGGGACTGCCCTGCTAGGGGAGACGTCCGGCGTTCCCCGCCGGATCCTCGCCTCGGCGCTCGCCGAGTCACTCCTGCTGCTGGCACGGATCGAGTTCTTCGACCTGCGGCAGCCGGACGGCGCCGACGCGACGCTCGTCCGTGCGCTGCAGGCCGCGGGTGAGGCCCATGACAGTCTGCTCGGTGCGGCAGTCCTCGCGCACTCCGCCTTCGTACCGGGCTGGGACGGCCGCCTGCCGGTGGCCCGTGACCGTATGCGGGGAGCCCGCACCTACGCCCGCCGAGCACCTGCCGTCGCCGCCGAAGTGCTTGCGTGGTTCGATGCGGTCGAGGCCGAATGCCTCACCCGCTGCGGCGATCACAGGGGTGCTCTCTCCCTCCTCCACCGCGCCGACGAGGTGCTGGCCGCAGGGGGCGATGCACTGCCACCGGAGTGGTTCACCTGGTTCTCGCCGGTGCGGCTGCGCGCCTTTCGCGGCAACACCGAGCTCGCGGCGGGGCTGATTCCGCAAGCGCGGGGCACTCTGGAGCAGGTGCTGGCCGAGCTGCCCGAGGCCGACGGCAAGCAGCGCATTGTCGTGCTCGGCGATCTGGCCGCCCTGGAGGCTGCGACCGGAGCCCCCGAGGCGGCCTGCGCGCTGCTGGAGGAGGCGCTCGATCAGCTCGCCGTCACCTGGTACGCGACCGGCATGGACCGGGTGCGCGAGGCCCGCCGCGCGCTCGTGCCGTGGGAGGACTCGGACGGTGTCCGAGGCGTCGACGACCGTCTCTACTCGTGGAGCGCGACGCTCAGTTCCCTGCAGCGTTAGCTTTGGCGATCAGCTCGGGGAGCTCAAGCAGCGAGTCGATCCGGAAGGTGGCCTGCGCGGTCGCCGGGTCGTGCTGTTGGATCCAGCCCCAGGGCCCGCGGCGGATCAACGCCGTCCGCATCCCCGCGGCCCGGGCGGGCAGCACGTCGTTGTCGAGCCGGTCGCCCACGTAGAGGATCTCTCCCGGCTCGGCCGGGACGACCGAGGCGACCTTCGTGAAGAAGGCGGGGGCGGGCTTGGACGCGCCCCAGTCGTCGGAGGTGCCGATCAGATCGACGTCGCCGGTGAAGAGCTCGCGGAGGATCCTTCCCGCCCGGACCGTCTGGTTGCCGGCGATCGTCAGGTGCAGCCCGGCCGAACGGAGTCCGACGAAGGCGGGGCGCACGTCGGCGTACAGGTCCTCTTCACCGAAGGTCTCCGGCTGGCCGGCCCGCGCTCGGCGCTCGCGTTCCTCGTACAGGTCGAAGCCCGGCCGGAACACCTGGAACGCGTCCCGGTAGTCGCGCCCCTGGGCGATGACCGCGCCGAACTGGGCGACGAAGGTGTGCCTCGGCACACCGAGCCAGTCGGCCCAGGTGCCGTACTCCCGGGTCTCGTCGACCAGGCACTCCCCGACGTCGAACACCACAGCCTTGATCGTCATGGCCGCAGCCTAGTGCTGCCCCGCAGAAGTTCGTGGAGGGGTTCTCCCCGTCATGAGGTGTTGGATCCCACTCGGTCAGTGGATTCCGGAGTCGGGATGTTCGGCATCCCATTCTTGGCGTGCTTGAGCAATGGCATCGCGGTGTTCGGCAGACCAGTCCGCGAGGGCTTTGACCAGATGTGTGAGGCTGTGGCCCATCATCGTGAGCTCGTACTCGACCTGCGGGGGCACCGTGGGGTGCACGGTCCGGGTGACCAGGCCGTCGCGTTCCAGCCGGCGCACGGTGAGCGTCAGCATCCGCTGCGAGATACCGGGGACAGCGCGCTGTAGCTGTCGGAAACGGCGGACGCCCTGGGCCAGTTCGACGACGACAAGGACCGACCATTTGTCGCCGATCCGGTCGAGTACCTCGCGGATCCCGCAGTCCTCGTGCTCGTCGCCGCAACTGACGACGGGGGCGGTGGTTACCCCTGTGTGCCCCACTGACATGGAAGTGCCTCCTTACGCTCCCTGGGCGCAAACCCGCAGGATGAGCCCGGTTATCGAAGAGAACCTACCGGAACGGAAGACCCTGATGATCCTGGTTACCGGCGCCACCGGCGCCCTGGGCACGCTGATCGCCCAGCGGCTGGCCGACCGCGACGACACCATCCTTGGAACCCGCGATCCCGAGCAGCTCACCGCCCCGCTGCCGGTCCGCCGCATCGACTTCGACGAGCCCGGCACCCTCGTCGGGGGCTTCGAGGGGGTGGATGTGCTGCTGCTGATCTCCGCGGGCTATGGCGAGGACGACACCGTCATAGCCCGGCACGGTGCTGTCATCGACGCCGCTGAGAAGGCCGGCGTGAGGCATGTCGTGTATACGAGCCTGACCGCCGACGGCGATCACCTTCCCTACGCCTTGCCGCACCGTTGGACCGAGCGTCGGCTCCAGGAGAGCACCATGGACTGGACGATCCTGCGCAACGGCCTGTACGCGGAGTTGCTGGCCTGGCTGGCGGCGCCGTCCGGCGACGGGCGGATCACTGCCCCACTCGGCGAGGGCCAACTGGCCGCCGTTGCCCGGGCGGATCTGGCCGACGCCGCGGCACGTGTGACGGTGGAGGCCCCCGCTCATGCGGGGCGCATCTATGAACTCGTCGGTGAGCAGGCCATCGGCGGCGCCGATCTGGCCCGCGCGCACGGCCCGCACGTCACCTACGAGCCGGAGACCCTCACCCAGGCCCGCGCGCGCATCGCCGCCTCCGGCGCCGAGCCGTTCCAGGTGCCGATGCTGGTGGGCACCTACTCCGCCATCGCGGCCGGGTTCATGTCCCGCACCAACGGTGCTCTACGCCAACTGCTGGGCCGCGCACCCCACTCCGCGCTCGCAGCAGCCCTCGCATAGCCCTCACCGCAACGAGCCCGCGCCGCCAGGAACGTGCCATGCCCCGCCCAATCAAGCCGGTTCCGACGGTGGTTGTGGACCTTGCCGAGTCGGTGCGTGCGCGCCTGCACCGGCTGGCAGCCTCCGTGGCCGCGCAGGTGAGGCAGACGCTGCGGGCGAAGATCGTTCTCGCGGCGGCCGACGGGCTGGCCAACGCCGCGATCGCACGCGAGCTGAAGATCAGCGTCAACACGGTGCGCAAGTGGCGGGGCCGGTTCGCCAGCGGTGGCCTGGCCGCGATGGCCGACGCGAAACGCTCCGGCCGGCCCCGCATCTACGGGCCGCAGGTTCGCGTCGCCGTGGTGGCCGCCGCTACCAGCACGCCCCCACACCCGGAGTCAACCTGGTCGCACCGTGGGATCGCCGCACAGGTGGCGGACACGGTCTTCGCCCCGATCTCGCCGTCCCGGGTCGGCCGCATCCTGGCGGATCTGGATCTGAAACCGCACCGGGTGCAGCGCAACAAGAGTGCGAAGCCCTACCGCTGGACCTATGACGGCACCCCGCTCAAGACAGCCTGATCGACCCCTCCACGAACTTCTGCGGGGCAGCACTAGGGCGCGGGGGTGTGCCGGCGGCCGGAGTCGGTAGCCTGCCGGGGTGGACGGGTTCGGGGTGACGGAGTTCCAGGTGGTGCTGCTGCGGCGGATGGCGGACTTCCGGCCGGAGCTGGTGGAGGAGGCGCTGGGGCGGGTGGGGGTGACGCGGGCGCGGATGCGGGAGGTGAACAGGCGGTGGCAGGCGATGGTGCGGGCGCCGGGGTTCCCGTCCGGTGGGCGGCGGTACGCGGCGGTGCTCGGTGGGCCGGAGGCGGTGGTGGAGCGGCGGATCGGGGACCTGGTCTGCAGTGCGCGGCAGTGGGTGCTGCCGCTCTGGCCCGGGCTGCGCTTCGAGGTGCTCGTCGGGCCGGGCGGGGCGGAGCTGAACGCGTGGCTGGTGCGGGCGCCCGGGACGGCGGCGCCGGTGCTGCGCACGGTCGACGATCTGGCGCCGTGGAGCTGTGTGGTGGCCGATGTGGGGACGGCGTTCCCGCCCGCCGTGCCACGTGAGGGGAGCGCGCCGACCAGGTTCCGGCTGGACTTCACCGCCCCGGACGCCGACGGCCGCGCCCGGGCCTGTACGGCGGACTTCACCTGGGGGCTGCTCCAGGAGGTGCGCCCCGCCTGAGCGGGCGGGCGGCTCAGCGGCGGTGCACCGTGCGGCCGCCGACCACCGTGCGCTCCGGCAGCAGCTCGCGCAGTTCCTCGACGGGGCAGCTCAGCGGGTCGGCGGGCCACAGGGTCAGATCGGCGAGCGCGCCCGGGCGAAGCGACCCGCGCTCGGCGCTCTCGCCGGTCAGCCGGGCGGCGTTGACCGTGTGCAGGGCGATCGCCTCGGCGCGGTCGATCGCGTGCTCGGCGCCGAGTACGCCGGCCACGGTGGCGCGGGTGGTCATGCCCCACACCGAGACCATCGCGCCGTACGGGCCGACCGGGAAGTCCGAGCCGGCGGAGAGCTGCGCCCCCTCGTCCAGCCAGGCGCGCAGCGGGAACAGCGCGCCGGTGCGCTCGGCGCCCCAGGCCCGCTGCTGGGTGACGGCGCCGTCGTGCAGCAGCGGGTGCTGGACGGTCACCGGGATGCCGAGGGCGACGGCCCGGGCCCGCTGGTCGGCCCGGGCGAGGCCGCCGTGCTCGACGACCAGGGTGCCGGCGGGCAGGCCGGGGCGGCGGGCGAGGACGTCCTCGTAGACGTCCAGCAGGGTGCGCAGCCCGCGGTCGCCCCAGGCGTGCACGCCGACCCGCAGACCGCGTCCGACGACCCGGTCGACGGCGTCGGCCAGTTCCTTCGGCTCCCAGAGCAGCCGTCCGTGGTAGCAGGGCTGCCCCTGGTACGGCTCCTCCAGCGCGCCCGCCTCGAAGCCGCCGTCGATGCCGAACTTGACGCCCCAGACGGAGAGCCGGTCGTCCTCGTGGCCGGCGGCGCGCCAGGCGTCGACGCGGTCCAGCAGCGCGGCCACCTCCTCCGGGGTGCGGACGGCGAAGCCGGAGACCAGGGCCCGGACCCGGACGGCGAGCGCCTCCCGGTCGCGGGCGGCGCGCAGCACGTCGAGGTCCTCGACCGGGACGAGGCAGTCGCGCACGGTGCCGATGCCGGTGGCCGCGTAGTCGGCGGAGGCGGCGCGCAGGCCGTCGATCCGCTCGTCGAGCCCGGGCCGCGGCAGGACGCGTTCGACGAGTTCGGTCGCCTTGTTGATCAGCCGCCCGGTGAGCCGGCCGTCCGGGTCGCGCTCGATCACGCCGCCGGGCGGGTCGGGGGTGGCCGCGGTGATCCCGGCGAGCCGCAGGGCCGCCGAGTTGAGCACCATGTTGTAGGCGCCGCGGCGGACCAGCACCGGGTGGGCGGCGGTGGCGCCGTCCAGCTCCTCGGTGGTGGGCATCCGCTGCTCGGCCAGGTTCACCTCCTGCCAGTTGACGGTGGTGCGGATCCACTCGCCGGCGGGGGTGCGGGCGGCCCGCTCGCGGATCAGGGCGAGGAACCCGGGCAGGTCGGCGGCCCGGTGGACGGGGACGCCGTGGACGCTGTGGCCGGCCAGGATCAGATGGGTGTGGGTGTCGTCGAAGGCGGGCAGCACGGTGGCGTGCGGCGCGTCGACGATCTCGGTGGCCGGTCCGGCCAGCGCGTCCAGGCCGTGCGGATCGGCGGCGAGGGCGGTGATCCGGTCGCCGGTGACGGCGATCGCGCGCCGCAAGGGCTCGCCGGGGACGAGGGTGTGCACGGCGGCGGCGCGCACCAGCAGGTCGGCGGGCGGCGCGGCGGGCGGGCGGGGCGGCGTCATCACGGCTCCTGGCGGTGGTGGACGGCGGGCGGCAGGCCGGTGGGCTTCTCGACGGGAGTCAGGCCGGTGGGCTTCTCCACCTGCGCCAGGCCGGTGAGCTTCTCGACGTACCCCAGGCCGGGCCCGGCGAGCCGGGCGTGCAGCTCGGTGAAGACGGCCCGCGCCGCGACGGCGTTCCAGTCGGCGGGCAGCAGCGGCTCGGGCAGGCCGGGGTCCAGGTAGGGCAGCCGGCGCCACTGGTCGAGCATCGGGACGTAGGCCCGGAAGGCCCCGGCGGGGTCGGGTTCCGCGGGGGCCGGCGCGGCGGCGGCCGGCTGCCAGGCGTCGGTGAAGGCGGCGTACTGGGCCTCGATGGCGGGGAAGTCCCACCAGGCGGCGACGGCGGTGCGCAGGTCGGTGAAGCCCGCGTACTCGGCGGACAGGAAGAGGTGCACATAGCCGTCCAGGCCGAGCCGGGCGAGCAGTCGCCGGGCGTCCGGCAGTAGCCGGGCGGGGGCCAGCCAGACGCCGGGGGCGGCGTTGCCGAAGCCGAGCCAGCTGAGCCGGGAGCGCAGGGTGTGGCGGTGGGCGCGTTCGGACTCGGGCACCGAGAAGACCGCCACCACCCAGCCGTCGGCGAGGGCGGCGGGCTCCAGGCTGTGGAAGATCCGGCGGTCGCCCTCCTCGAACACCGGGTCCATCGCGGGGGAGAGCCGGTAGCCGGTGGCGGCGCCGTCGCGGCGCTCCTGGAGGAGGGTGCCGGCCTTCTTGAGGCGCGAGATGGCCGAGCGGACGGCGGGGGCGTCGACGTCCAGCTCGGCCATCAGGGCGATCAGGTCGGCGATCGATATCCAGCCGCCCAGGCGGCGGACGAATTCGCCGTAGACGGTGTGGATCAGCGAGCTCGGCCGGGGCGTGCTCTCGGTCATGGCGGGCCTCCTCCCCGGCAGCTCGTGGTGATCATAGCGGGGCCGCCCGTCCGCGGCCCGCCGTGCGTGCGGGCGGTGTTCGCCCGGTCAGGCCTCGGCGAACGCGCCGGAGAGCAGGTGGCCCGCGCCGGGGGCGTGGGCCGGCAGGCCGAGGGCGCGCAGCAGCTGGTGGGTGGTGCAGATCGCGGCGGAGACCACCGGCTTGCCGAGCCGCTGCTCGGCCTCCTCGACCGCCGACAGCGAGGGCAGCTGCACGCACGCCGACAGCACCACCGCGTCGGCCCGCTCGTGGTCGAGCCCGGCCGCGATCGCCGGGAGCTTGGCCGGGTCGTGGGCGGCGACGTCGAGGTTGTCGGCGATCTCCAGCGCCGCGTGGTCGAGCACCTCGATGCCCTCGTGGCCCAGGTAGTCGACGACCGTGCGGGCCAGCGGCCGCAGATAGGGCGTGACCACGGCGACCCGGCGCGCGCCGAGCGCGTGCAGCCCGGCCACCAGGGCACCGGCGCTGGTGACGACCGGCGCGGGCGCGCCGTTCTCCACGGTGCGCCGGTGCAGCCGCTCCTCGGCCTCCCGGTGGTAGCCGGGGCCGGTGGCCATCACGGCGACCAGGCAGGCGTAGCCGAGCACGTCCACCCGGGCGTCGGCGAGTTCGGCGGCGCACCGGTCGGACTCTGCGTCCATGGCGCGCAGCTGTTCGGGGGTGACCCTGGTCATCCGCATCCGGCTGGAGTGGAAGGTGAACCGCTCGGGCGCGACGCGTTCGCGGGCCCGCAGCAGGGCGGGCACCTCGGTTTCCATGGTGACGTTGGAGCTCGGGACGATCTGGCCGATCCGGTAGGTGGTGGCCATGGCGGGGCGGTCCTTCCTGCTCAGCGGGCGTTGCTCAGCGGGTGTGGATCAGCGGGTGTGGATCAGCGGGCGTCGATCACCGGGTTGGCGAGGGTGCCGATGCCCTCGATGGTCGCCTCGACGAGGTCGCCGGGCTGGAGGAACTGCGGCGGCACCATCCCGGCGCCGACGCCGGACGGCGAGCCGGTGGCGATGACGTCCCCGGGCTCCAGGGTGACGCCGGAGGAGATGTCGGCGATCAGCCGGGCGATCCCGAACAGCATGTGCCGGGTGTTGGAGTGCTGCCGCAGCTCGCCGTTGACGCGCAGCGAGAGGTCGAGCCGCTGCGGGTCGGGGATCTCGTCGGCGGTCACCACGACCGGGCCGAACGGCGCGAAGGTGTCCTGGCCCTTGGAGAAGAACCACTGGCCGGAGCGGCGCTGGTCGCGGGCGCTGATGTCGTTGACGATGCTGTAGCCGAAGACGTGCCGCCAGGCGTCGGCCTCGGCCACCCGGAAGGCCGGGGCGCCGATGACGACGGCGAGTTCGCACTCCCAGTCGAGCTGCTTGGTGAGGTCGGCGTTGTGCCGGATCGGCTGGCCGGGACCGGCGACGGCGGTGGAGGGCTTGCTGAACAGCACGGGGCGGTCGGGCAGTTCGCGCTCGGTGTCCAGGGTGCGGTGCGACTCGGCGACGTGCTCGACGTAGTTGAGGCCGACGCCGACGATCTTGCCGGGGCGCAGCGGGGCGCTCAGCGTCACCTCGGAGAGCGCGGGGAGGGAGGCCGCCGCCCCGGCCGCCTCGTCGGCCAGCGCGCGGGCGGCGGCGAGGGCCCGGTCCCCGGCGCGGATCAGCCCGAGCAGGTCGCCGGGCAGGTCGGCGCCGGCGGCCGCGGCGAGCGCGGACAGGTCGGCGACGCGGTCCCCGTCGAGCAGGGCGCCCAGGCGCGGGGCGTCGGTGCCGGGGGCGCCGGTGCCGGGGGTGCTGGGGGTTCCGGGGGTGCGGAAGGTCAACAGGCGCATGGGTGCGGGCTCCTGGTCACGGGGTGGCGGTGGGCTGGTGCCCGTCGTGCTCCGGGTAGGCCTCCTCGCGGTACAGGCCGAGCGAGTGCATCACCGGGAAGTCGTTGAAGGAGAACAGGCAGGCGTCCTCGCCGGGGTCGAGGTTCTCGTGCTCGTGCCAGGCCCAGGACGGCACCACGAAGATGTCGCCCTGCTGCCAGGCGAAGCGCCGCCCGGCGATCACCGAGACGCCGCGCCCCTTGGCCGCCGTGTAGACCACGGAGCCGGTGTGCCGGTGGGCGCGGGTGGCCTGGCCGGGGCGCAGCAACTGGAGGTGGGCGCCCATGGTAGGCATCACCGGTCCGCCGGTGACCGGGTTGGTGTACTCCATGATCACCCCGTCGTAGGGCGAACCCTCGGTGGCGCGGGCGAGCCGGGTGAGCGCGTGGTGGCTGGGCTCCCAGGGCCAGCCGAGCAGCGGGGAGTGGGGGCGGGTCCACTTCTCGACGCCGTACGGCAGCAGGTTGCCGCCGTAGGTCAGCAGCGAGGAGTTCACCACCGTGCCGGGCCGCTGGTACAGCTCCGGGTGCACCTCGTAGAAGTTGGCGTCCAGCATGTTGACCAGCGGGATGTCCAGGCCGTCCTGCCAGATCACCGGGGCGTCGCCGGACTCGTTGCCGTGCTCGTGCCAGCTGCCGTTGGGCGTGATGGCGAAGTCGCGCGGGCCGACCTTGAGCTTCTGGCCGTCGACGATCGTCCAGGCGCCGGTGCCCTCGTGGACGAAGCGCAGCGCGGAGGCCTGGTGGCGGTGCGCGGTCATCGCCTCGCCGGGTCCCATGATCTGCAGGCCGGTGTACAGCAGGCCGACGGCGGCGCTGAGTTCGCGCCGGCCGGGGTTGACCAGCATGACCACGCGGCGCCCGGCGTCGTCCGCCGTGACCAGCGGGAGGGCCTTGTGGACCAGCGGGCGCAGATCGGCGTAGCGCCAGAGCACCGGCACCGACTTCGGCTGGGGGTACCAGGGTTCGATCTCATTGGCGACGGTCCACAGCGCGCCCGCGTCGACCTTGGCCAACTCTTCGTAGTAGGAGGCGAGTTCGGGATTCTCGGTGACCCGGGAGCGGCCGATCCGGTCGTCGTCGTGGGCGGGGTTGTCGGTCATTCCTCCTCCTTCGGAGGGTGCTGGTCGAACGCGAGGGGCCGCAGCGGTCGGTTGTCCACGTGCAGCCGGAAGACGTCGAAGCGGTTGTAGTGGCCGACGATGTCGTGCATCTGCTTGGGCTGCACGCAGCGGCCGAGGTCGATCTCGGCGTAGACGATGCCCTCCTCGTCCACCAGCGGATCGGTCACGGCGCGCCCGTCGGGGCCGAAGATCCCGGACAGCGCGGCGCGCGGCCGGGAGAGCTGCCTGCGCAGCTGCTGGTCCTCACCCGCGATCCCGGCCACGATCTCCGGCGAGATCGTGGAGCAGGAGACCACCGTGAACACCTTGCCCTCGAAGCAGTGCGCGGCGGCGCGCAGCGCGATCGCCTCCGCCATGTCGTAGTCCTCGGGGGCGACGGGCAGCGCGATGTAGCTCGCGGCATGGACGAGTTCGCCCTGGGCGAGGAGGGTGAAGCGGGCGAGCGGGTTGGTGTTCTCGCCGCAGGCGAGCGCGCCGAGCGGGCCGACGGCCGTGCGGTGGACGCGCAGGGTGCTGCCGTCGCCGGGCGTCCAGGTCAGCTTCTCGGCCCAGGTCGGCACCAGTTTGCGGTGGACGCCGACCAGTTCGCCGTCGGCGTCGATGGTCAGCAGGGTGTTGTACAGCGCTCCGAGGCTGTGCGGGCCGCGCTCGTTGACGCCGATCACCAGCACCACGCCGGCCCGGCGGGCCGCGGCGCGCAGTGTGTCGACGTGCGGGCCGGGCACGTCCACCGAGGCGCGGTAGAGCCGCTCGTACCAGGGCGAGCCCTGCACCGGGTTCATCGTCCAGTTCCAGTACGGGTATCCGGGGACGAACACCTCGGGGAGGACGACGAGGGAGGCGCCGTTCCCGGCCGCCTCGCGGACCAGTGCGACCGCCTTGTCGACGGTGGCGGCGGTGTCCAGGTAGACGGGGGCGGCCTGGACGGCGGCCGCGGTGAAGCGGGGCAGCCGCAGCGCGGCGGCCACGGGTTCGGTCATCGCTCCTCCTCGTGGTGCCCGGGGCGTTCGGCGCGGTCCGGGCGTTCGGCGGCGTCCGGACGCCGGGTGGGGTCGGGCCGCCAGCGGCGGTGCACCGGCGGGGCCGGCTCGCGCACCAGCCGCAGCCGCGGCGCCACCCGGTCGGAGGCCGGCGCCGGCGGCCGGCGGCTGCCCGGCGCCCACGGCCCGGGCCAGCGCGCGCCGGGGCCCGTGTAGCCCTGTTCGGCGGCGGCGTGCAGCGTCCACAGCGGGTCGTACAGCTGGGCCCGGCCGACCGCCACCAGGTCCGCCCGCCCGGCGAGCAGGACCGAGTTGACGTCGTCGTGGTGGGAGATCGCGCCGACCGCGACGGTCGGCAGGCCGGTGGCCAGACGGACCAGTTCGGCGAACGGCGTCTGGTAGCCGCGGCCGAACGGCGGCCGCTCCTCCGCCACCACCTCCCCGGTGGAGACGTCCACCGCGTCCGCGCCGCCGTCCGCGAGGGCGCGGCAGATCGCGACCGCCTCCGCCTCGGTGGTGCCGCCGGGCGCCCAGTCGCCCGCCGAGATCCGCACCAGCAGCGGCCGCCCGGCCGGCCAGACCGCTCGGACCGCCGCCAGCACCTCCAGCGGCAGCCGCAACCGCTGGGCGAGCGGGCCGCCGTAGCGGTCGGTGCGCCGGTTGGTGAGCGGCGACAGGAAGCCGGAGACCAGGTGGCCGTGACCGAACTGGAGCTCCAGCACGTCGAATCCGGCCCGCGCCGCGCGCTCCGCCGAGGCCGCGAAGTCCGCTGCGACGGAGGCGAGTTGGATGCCGTTCGCCTCGTGCGGCGGCGGGCCGTCCGGCATCCACGGCAGCGGCGAGGCGGCCAGCAGCGGCAGGCCGCGCTCGGCGGGCCCGGAGGTCGCGGCCCGGCGGCCGGCGTGGGTCAGCTGGATCCCGAGCGGGGTGTCGCTCACCGCCTGTACCGCGTCGAGGAGTTCCCGCCAGGCCGCCTCCTGCCGGTCGCTCCACAGGCCCGGGCAGTCGACCACCCGGCCCTCCGGGGAGACGGCCGTCATCCCGGCGATCACCAGCCCGGCGCCGCCGAGCGCGTGCGCGGTCAGCTGCGCCCGGTCGAAGGCGCTCGGCAGCGCGTCGACGGCTGTGAAGGTGGCCAGCGGCGGCACCACCACCCGGTTGCGCAGCTCCAGCGCGCCCAGCTTCAGCGGCCGGAACATCGGCGGGAGGTGCGGCGTGTCGTCCGCCCCCGCGAAGGCCGCGTCCACCGCCGCGACGAACCCGGGGTCGCGGCCCCGCAGGTTCCCGTAGGTGACCCGGCGGCTGCGGGTCAGCAGGTTGAACGCGAACCGGTCCGGGTCCTGTCCGGTCCGCCGCCCGATCGTCTCGAACCACTCCAGACTCGCCTGCGCGGCCCGCTGGGTGGACTCCACCACCGGCCGGCGCTCGGCCTCGTACGCCGCCAGCGCGGCGTCCAGCGCGGGCTGTTCGTTCAGGCTCGCGGCGAGCGCCAGGGCGTCCTCCAGGGCCAGTTTGGTGCCCGAGCCGATCGAGAAGTGCGCCGAGTGCGCCGCGTCCCCGAGCAGCACCACGTTGCGGTGCCGCCAGGTGGCGTTGCGCACCGTGGTGAACCGGATCCAGCGGGAGGCGTTGGGGATCAGCCGGTGCCCGTCCAGGTGCCCGGCGAGCAGCTCGGCGCAGCGCCGCACGCTCGCCGTGTCGCTCTCGCCGCGCGCCAACTCCCGTGCGGCGAGATCCTCGAAGCCCGCCCGCCGCCAGGGCTCCTCGGCCAGCTCCACGATGAACGTCGACCGCTCGGCGCTGTACGGGTAGGCGTGCACCTGGAGCACGCCGAAGTCGAAGCGCTCGACGACGAAGGTGAAGGCGTCGAAGACCCGGTCGGTGGCGAGCCACATGTAGCGGCCGCCCCGCTCGTCCAGCTCCGGCCGGAAGGCCTCGGCGTACGCCGCCCTGGTGCCCGAGTTGATGCCGTCCGCCGCGACCACCAGGTCGTACTCCTCGGCGAGTCGCCCGACCGGCGGGGCGGGCATGCGGTAGCGGACGTCCACCGCCAGCTCCGCGCAGCGGCGCTGCAGGATCGCGCGCAGCCGGTTGCGGTCCAGCGCCGCGAAGCCGTGCCCGCCGCAGGTGCGCACCCGTCCGGCGTAGCGGACGTCGATGTCGCTCCAGCGGGCGAACTCCGCGCTCATCGCGGCGAACACCCGGGGGTCGGCCCGGGCGACGCCGTCCAGCGTCTCGTCGGAGAACACCACACCGAAGCCGAACTCGTCGTCGCGGCCGTCCCGTTCGAAGACGGTGACCTCCCGCTCGGGCGCCGACTGCCGGGCCAGCGCGGCGAAGTAGAGCCCGCCCGGCCCGCCGCCGATGACCGCGATCCGGCCGGCGCCGGCCGTCACCGGATCACCTCCGGCTCCTGGCGCCCGGCGGCGGCCAGCGTGCGGCGGACCTGCTCCGGCCACGGCTCGGCGCCCTTGGCGTGCGGCGCGGCGTGCACCACCGACATCCGCCCGCTGGCGGCCAGGCCGTGCGGCCCGTGCACCTCGAAGGCGTAGTGCAGCGAGGCGCCGCCGACCCGCTCGACCCGCAGCTCGGTGCGGACGACGTCGCCGAACCAGAGCCGCTCGCGGTAGTCCGCCTCGAAGTGCACCCGGGGGATCCGCCCGAAGAGTCCGTCCAGGCCCAGCCGGCGCAGCAGGGTCGCCTCGGCGGCCTCGGCCCAGCGCTGGACGGCCGAGAAGTGGTAGTGGCCGGCCGCGTCGGTGTCCGACCACTCGACGCGCCGCTCGGTGCTCACGCTGGCCGGGGCCGTCGCGGGTGCGGTCGGCGCCTCGGCGGCCGTCGCGGGGGCCGCCGCCTTGCGGCGCAGCTCGGCGCGCGCCAGCTTCCCGGTCGCGGTGCGCGGCAGCGCGTCCACGAACTCGACCGTGCGCGGGTACTTGTACGGCGCGATGGTGCGCTTGACGTGCTCCTGGAGCGCCCGGACCGTCCCCGGCCCCGCCGCCGCTCCCGCGCGCAGCACCACGTACGCCGTGACCACGGCGCCGCGCCGCTCGTCCGGCACCCCGACCACCGCGCAGTCGGCGACGTCCGGGTGCTCGGCGAGCACCTGCTCGACCTCCGGCCCGGCGATGTTGTAGCCGGCCGAGACGATCATGTCGTCGTTGCGCGCCTGGTACCAGAAGTAGCCGTCGGCGTCGCGCACATAGGTGTCGCCGGTGAGGTTCCAGCCGCCCCGGACGTAGTCGTGCTGGCGCCGGTCGTGCAGGTAGCGGCAGCCGGTCGGGCCCTTGACGGCGAGCCGTCCGGGCTGCCCGTCGGGCACCGGCCGGCCCTGGTCGTCCAGTATCGCCGCCCGGTAGCCGGGGACCGGCAGTCCGGTCGCCCCGGGCCGGATGTCGGCGTCGGCGGCGGAGATGAACACGTGCAGCAGCTCGGTGGCGCCGATGCCGTCGATCAGCCGCTGCCCGGTAGCCGCCCGGAACGCCTCCCAGACGCTCGCCGGCAGGTGCTCGCCCGCCGACACGCACCGCCGCACTCCGGCCAGCCGGTCGGCCAGGCCGGCGGCGAGGATCGCCCGGTAGGCCGTCGGCGCGGTGAACAGCACGCTCACCCCGTGCCGGTGGACCTGCTCGGCGAGCTGCTCGGGCGTGGCCCGCTCCAGCAGCAGGGTGGCGGCGCCGGCCCGCAGCGGGAAGACCACGAGGCCGCCGAGCCCGAAGGTGAAGGCGAGCGGCGGGGTGCCGCCGAACAGGTCCTCGGGGGTGGGGTGCAGCAGGTGGCGGGAGAAGGTGTCGGCGTTGGCCAGGACGTCCCGGTGGAAGTGCATGGTCGCCTTGGGGCGGCCGGTGGTGCCGGAGGTGAAGGCGATCAGGGCGACGTCGTCGGCGGCGGTCGCCACGGCGGGGAAGGCACCGCCCGCGCCCAGGCCCTCGGGGCCGGCGGGACCGTAGGGCACGACGGTCAGGCCAGGCGTGTCGGCCCGCTCCAGTTCCGCCAGGAAGCGCTCGTCGCAGAGCGCCACCACCGGGCGGGAGACCGCGTGCACGGTGCTCAGCTCGCCGGCGCGCAGCAGCGGCATCGTGGTCACGACCACCCCGCCCGCCTTCAGCACCCCGAGCCAACAGGCCACCAGCCACGGCGCGTTGGGTCCGCGCAGTAACACCCGGTTGCCGGGTACCACCCCGAGCCGCCCGACCAGCAGCCGGGCCACCGCGTCCGCGCGCTCCCGCAGCTCGCCGTACGTCCACCGCCCGCCCGGCGTGACCAGGCAGCGCCGGTCGGGCCCGTACCGCTCGATCGTCGCGTCGAGCAGCTCGTGCGCGCAGTTCAGTCGGTCCGGATACGCCAACTCCGGTAGATCGAAGAGGAATTCGGGCCACTCGTCGAGCGGCGGAAGGTTGTCGCGACAGAACGTGTCCACGTGCGCAGAGGGCGAGAGCTCCATGGGCGGGCCACCTCATCGGGCGAGCGGGGAGTGAGGCAAGTATCGCGCTTCCGTGACGCCAGTCAAGAGAGCGATACACGCATTCGGCCCAGCCGGTACCGGCGCAGCCCTCGGCAGCCCTCGGCCGCGGTGCACCGAGGAGGCGAGGGCGGTCGGAGCGTCGCTGAAGAAGGCGATCGTGCGCGGGTGCTCGCCGAGGAGGACGGATCGACGCCGTTGCGGCCGTCGCTCGCCGCGCTACCGGCCGCCGGTGGAGCGCGATCGGCGGTGGCGGAGGTCGACCACGGACTGGCTCGGCCGGCAGAGCCAGTACTGGAGCCGGTTCGTCGCGAGGTAGTGGTGGACCGTGACGGTCCGGTTCGGCTTGTCGATGATCGGCGGTGCGTCGTCCCGGAAGACGTGCCGGAGGTACCGGGCGCGGATCGGGGCTCCGGCGATCAGGAGCACGGGCGAGGCGATGACGAGCCCCGCGTGGACCAGCAGCCGGGCGGTGATCAGCTTGGCCGTCTCGTCGTAGCGCACGCGAACAGTGTGCCGCTCCCCGCCGCTCCCCGTCAGCCCGACCGCGCGGTGCGCAGCCACCGCAGGGCGGCCTCGGCCGCGCGGGCGCCGCACATGCCGTGGGCGCCGGGGCCGGGCGGGGTGGCGGCGGAGCAGAGGAAGTGGCCGGGGAGGCCGGTGGCGTAGGGGTGGAGGGTGGGGCGGGGGCCGAGGAGCAGTTGGGGGACGTCCTTGGCGCCGGTCATGATGTCGCCGCCGACGAAGTTGGGGTTGTCGGCGGCGAAGTCGGCCGTGCGGCGGACGGCCAGGCCGATGATCCGCTCGCGGAAGCCGGGGGCGAAGCGTTCGATCCGGGCGGTGATCGCCTCGGTGGCGTCGCCGGGATAGCCGTTCGGCACATGGGCGTAGGTCCAGAGCGGGTGGACGTCGCCGACGGAGCGCTGCGGGTCGGCGAGGTACTGCTGGCCGACCAGGACGAACGGGCGCCGCGGCATCCGCCCGGCGGCGACGGCGCGCTCGGCGGCGGCGAGTTCGGCGAAGGTGCCGCCGAGGTGGACGGTGCCGGCGCGGCGGGCGGGTTCGGCCGTCCAGGGGACGCCGCCCTCGACGGCGAAGTCCACCTTGAAGGCGCCGGGCCCGTGGCGGAAGCGGCGGTAGGCGCGGGCGGCGTGCGGCGGCAGGCGGTCACCGAGGAGGTCGGCGACGGCGCCGGGCGCGAGGTCGTACAGGACGAGGTCGGCGGGCGGCAGCTGGGCGGCCGAGCGGACCCGGACGCCGGTCTCGACGGTGCCGCCCAGTTCGGTGAGCAGCGCGACCAGCGCCCGGGTGATCGCCCCCGACCCGCCGGCGGCCACCGCCCACCCGTGCCGGTGCCCGGCGGTGAGCAGCCCGAGCCCGATCGCCGCGCTCAGCGGCCGGTGCAGCGGCTGGAACGCGTGCGCCGCCGCCCCGCCGAACAGCGCCCGCGCCCGCTCGCCGGAGAACGCCCGGGCCAGGACGGCCGCCGGGAGCACGGCTGGCAGCCCGAACCGAGCGAGCCGCAGCGGATGGCGGGGCAGCCGCAGCAGCGGGCCCAGGATGTCGGGCGCCAGCCGGTCGTAGCCGGCGACCGGCCCCTCGAACAGCTGCCGCCACCGCCGCCCGTCGGCGCCGCCCAGGCCGGCGGCCGTGTCGGCCACCGACCGGTGGAGGACGCCGGCCGTGCCGTCGTCCAGCGGGTGCGCGCAGTCGATCTCCGGCAGCCGGAACTCCAGCCCGAACCGCTCCAGTCCGAGACCGCGCAGGAACGGCGAGCCGACGGTCATCGGGTGGACGGCGGAGCAGTGGTCGTGCAGCAGCCCGGGCAGGATCGCCTCGCCGCTGCGCGCCCCGCCGCCCGCCTCCCCGGCGGCCTCCAGCACGGTCACCCGCACGCCGGCCTGCGCCAGCCGCACTGCGGCGGCGAGCCCGTTGGGGCCGCCGCCCACCACCAACGCGGTACTCATGCGGTCATCCTCCCGCATCGGCCCGCCCTCAGTGCCGCGGCACTTCGCACCCGTCCGGGCCGCAGGCCGCCCCGTCGGTCCCGCCGACACCGACCAGCGGCAGGACCGTCCGGCTCTCCCAGGCCTGCTCCAGCGCCGCGGCGAAGGTCTCGGCCGGCTGCGCGCCCGAGACCCCGAGCCGGCGGTCGAACACGAAGAACGGCACACCGGTGGCGCCCATGGCGCTCGCCGTCGCCTCGTCCTCGCGCACCGCGTCGGCGTACGCCTCCCGGTCGGCCAGCACCCGAGTCGCCGCCACGCCGTCCAGCCCGGCCTCGACGGCCAGCTCCAGCAGCCGCCCCGGCGCGAACGCGGAGGCCTCCTCGGCGAAGTTGGCCCGGTAGAGCAGGTCGAGGAGGACGGCCTGCCGGCCGTGCTCGGCGGCGAAGTGGAGCAGCCGGTGCATGTCGAAGGAGTTCGCGGCGTCCCGCCCCGCGCGGAGGTACGCCAGCCCCTCCGCCTGCGCGTTGTCCGCGATCCGCTGCTCCGCCGCCTCCGCTTGCTCCAGCCCCGTCCCGTACTTGGCGGCGATCAACGGCACCACCGGCCGGGGCCGGTGCGGCGCCCCGGGGTCGAGCTCGAAGGACCGGTGGACGACCTCGACGTCCTTCCGGTGCGGGAAGTCCGCCAGGGCCCGTTCGAACCGCGCCTTGCCGATGTAGCACCACGGGCAGTTGATGTCGCTCCAGATCTCGACGCGCACGGGGCCGCTCCTGTCCTCGGTCGTGCGGGTCCTTCCCGCATGCCGCTCGGGAAACACGGTCGAGAGCCTGAATATTTCTCACTGTGAAGTATTCGGGGATCTCCGGCGGTCTGCGGGGGCTAGAGGCAGATCCAGCAGTAGAGGTCCTCGCCCGCCTCCCGTGCACGACGGGCCAGCCCGGCCAGCGCCTCGACCAGCCAGTGCAGGTCCCCGCCGTCCGAGGTGTCCGACTCCTCCGACTCCGCCGCCCACCGGGCGCTGACGGCCGGCAGCTCGGCGTCGGTGAGGCCCGCCAGGGTGTCCCGCACGGCGCGGTCCAGCCGCATGACCCACGGCCCGGTCGCCCAGGGGTCGTCCTCGTCCGCGGGCCCCTCCCGGCCGGGCTCGGGCGTGGTCGGCCACACCGGGGTCCCGCCGACCAGGTCGACGGCCCACTCCACCCGGCGGACGACCGCTATCAGCTGCCCCAGGACGACGTCCGGGTCCACGCCCTTCGCCTCGACCCCGTCGAACGCCGGTCGCGCGCCCCCGACGAGCGGCCCGCCCTCGGCGGCGTCGAGCGCCGCGAGCACGGCGCCGTCGTCGGCCGCGCGGAAGTAGTCGGTCAGCACGCCCATGGTCGGTGGCTCCTGCCTGCTCGGTGGTTCCGGTACGGAGGCAGTGCATCAGATGCCACTGACATCACGTCGCCCGCGCCGCCGAACCTCCCCGCGCTGAACGGGTGAACGGCCCGCGGGCTGGCGTTTCGTCCACGAAGCGGTGGTGTGGCGGCGTGTAACTTCCGGTTCCGATCGACCCGTTGTGCGCCCCGCTCCGCCCACCCCCTGGAGGACCCGCACCCATGCGCTCCCGCAACCTCGCCGCCCTCGCCCTGGCGGCCGCCCTGCTGTCGACCGGAACGGTCGCCGTCCAGAGCGCCTCCGCCGCCGACCTCGAATGCCCGCGCGAGCAGTACCGGCCGACCCCCGAGGACCTGCTGAAGTACTACTGCGGCTTCAAGGAGTTGGGGCCCAAGAACCCCGAGAACCTGCCCGCCCACGCGTTGCTCACCGACTACAACCGGACCGGCGGGCTGAGGCCGGGGCAGTTCCTCTCCTGGTACCGCGACGGCCTCAACTGGAAGTACCCGGGGGAGGACGGCTTTGTCGACAAGGACGGCGCGATCGACAAGGCGGTCGTCGAACTCGCGAAGGACACCAAGCTCGACCGCTTCGGCGACACCGGCGGCCGCTTCCTCTCCGACGCCGGCACGCTCTACCCCCAGCGCGCCCTCCCGCCGGACAGCCTCAACCCCGTCGTCAAGGACGGCGTGGAGCAGGACAGCTACCACTGCTACATCGTGCTGAAGCCGTTCAAGGTGCAGCAGGGCCACATCGCCGCCGCGTTCAACCAGCCCGGCGGCGGTGTCCAGCAGATGCTGGACAAGACCGTCGAACCGGAGGCCGTCAACGTGCAGAACCTCCTGGACAAGAAGTTCCTGGGCATCCGGGAGATCTCGGAGTGCCTGCCCGCGTAGCCTCCCCGTCCGGCCTCGCCCACCCGCTCAGGGGCCGTCGGTGCCTCCGGCGGCGGGGTGGGCGGGTCGGCGGTCAGGACTCGATGATCCGCTGCCCGGTCGGGTCGGAGAACATCAGGGCCAGCAGTTGGGGATCGCCGCGGTACAGATAGGTCTCCTCGTCGTCGGGGCGCGCCTCCGACCCGGTGGGCATGATCAGGTCGAAGTTGAGGGCCATGCTCGCGCCGAACCGCCGGGTGGCCAGATCGAGGACGGACCGCGAGACGGCGACGGCCGCGACGGCACGCTCGGCGCCGGCGGCGCGGGCGAGCCGCTTCCTCAACTGGGCGGCCCGGGGCTGGTGCGAGGGGGAGGGGCCGTAGTGGACGGCCAGGACGACCGGGCTGGTGGACGCCTGGGGGAGCACGAGAGTCTTGAGCCGGTCCCACAGCGCCAGGATGACGGTCCCGGCGGCGACGAGCGGGTCGGGGGCGTCGAGGACGGTCACCAGGTGGTCGGCGCCGAACGAGGCCGGCGGTTTCGCCAGCGTGCCGTGGATGCCCGGCGAGCGCAGCAGGCCGCCCAGGGCGGCCGCCGTGGCGAGGGCCGGCACCGTGTCGTCGGTCACCAGCACGGCGAGGTGGAGCTGATCGTCCGCCAGCGTGCCGTCGAGGAGGCGGAACAGGCGCTCGCGCGCGAGCCGCCGATCGGACTCGTTGGAGGTGCGCGGCATGGTGGACAGGACGATGTCGGCGCGGCGCAGCAGCGCGGTGACGCCGTTGCGGTCGCCCCGTCGGCGGTCGATGCCGAGCACGGTCATGGCCACGGTGGTCACGTCGTCGGCGCGGCCTTCGTCCAGGAGGTAGGGCATGAGGTGAACGGCCAGGGCGAGGGCGTCGTCGGCGCGGTAGAGGTCGGCCGCGAAGACGATCAGTGCGACGAGGACGGGCCGCTCCTTCCTCAGCCAGTCGGCCGCTGTGAAGGAATCCTGGAACCGGTCGACGGCCGGCTGGCCGGGTTCGGCGGTCCGCCGGTCGGCGAGTTCGGGGTTGGCGATCGCGGTGGCCGCCTCGGTCAGCGAGCGGAAGTGGGTGAGCAGGTGGGCGGGCGCTTCGTCACGGTGGTCGGTGTAGAGGAGACGCTCGCCCACCCCTAGGGCGAAGAGCCTGACCAGGCGGTGGATGCGCCAGGTGTGGCCGTCGGGCAGGGCTTCGACGAGGTGGGAGAGGTGCAGCTCGGTCATGAGCCGCACCGCGTCCGCGTGGCGGAGACCGGCCAGGCCCGCGGCGACGTCCGTGGACAGCTCGGTGCCGGGGTAGACGGAGAGCAGGCGGAAGAGTCGGGCCTCATCGCTCCGGAGGGCCTGATAGGACGGGTCGAAGACCGCGGACAGGCTCCGTTCCCCGTGCGTGAGGTCGTCGATCCGGAACCGGGGACTGTTCAACTGCTCGACCAGGTTGCCCAGTGGGCGGTGGGGCTCGTCGGCCAGGATCTCGGCGCAGATCGTCAGCGCGGCCGGCAGGCCGCCGCACAGCTCGGCCAGGGCCAGGGCCTGCTGGGGCGCCCTGCCGATCCGGGCGTCATCGGGCCGGAGCGCCTGCAGGGCGTTCTGGAGGAGGCGCACGGACGCCTCGGTGGGAAGGACACCCAGGTCGAACCGGGGGGCGCCGATCGACAGGGTGCGGCGGGAGACGATGACGGCGGTGACGGGGCCGTCGTCCGGCAGGAGCGGGGCCACCTCGGCCTCCTCCCGTACGCCGTCCAGCATCAGCAGGATCGGCCCGTCCCCTCTGGCGCGGCCGGCGAGCACGTTGCGGTGGATCGCGGCGCGCTGCTCGGCGGAGCCCTGGTGGTCGGGGATGCCCAGGAGTCCGGCCATGGCCGCGACGACTTCCCCGGAAATCGGCTGCGAACCGGTCCGGTACTCCGCCAGATCGAGGTAGAACCCCCCGCCGGGGTACCACCCCCGGTCGGCCGCCGTGCTGCCGGCCAGGAGGACCAGTGCGGTCTTCCCCACCCCGGCGAGGCCGGTGACGAGCGCGGTCCGGGGAGCGCCCGTCCGGTGCGGCGCGAGGAAGCGGAGCAGGTCCTCCATCTCGTCCTCCCGGCCGGTGAACCCGCCGGACTCGGGTTCGGGGGCGGGCTCCGGAGGCGGGACGGCCGCGCTGCCGTCCCGGTCGGGACCGGGCGGCTCCGCGGGCGCTCCGGTGCTCGTCGCCGTCCGCGTCGTCCTCGCCGGCTCCGGGTTGCGGAGCAGCGGGATCGGATCCCGGCCGCCGCCCCGGTCCGGCCGGTCCGGGGCGGAGCGCGGCCGGGCGCGCGCGGATCCCGGTGCCCGGGGATCCGCGGCGTCGGCGGCCGACGGCTCGGCGGGCGCGGGCGCGGGCGCGGGCACGGCCGTCCCCCCGTTCGCGCCCCGTTCGACCGCCTCCGCCAGCCGGGTGGCGAGAGCCGCGTGCTGGCCGCCGGCGCCGGCCAGGACCGCCACCGCGACCTCGGCGAACGGCAGGCTGCGTTCCGGGAGCAGGATGCCGTCGCCGTCGGCGCCGACCGTGGCCAGGGCGCGGAAGTCGAGGGTCCCGCCGAAGGTCGCGGCGACCCGGCCGGACACCTTGGCGAGGACGTGCTCCAGGACGCGCACCGACTCGGTGCGGGTGAGGTCGGCCAGCAACTCGTCCCGGACGCCCGGCCGGAAGTCGTAGACCTGCTCGTCCGGGTCCTCGGCGGTGCCCCGGGCCTCGATGAGGCCGGAGACGAACAGCTCGGCGAGGTCGGTCTGCCCGGATTCCGGCACGGTCGCCCGCTGGACCAGCCGCATCACCGGCAGGCTCAGCGGCGCCGCCGCCAGGTGGCAGGCCAGCCGGTAGGCGGTCGGTGAGCTGCCGGCCCGGAACCGGTCGACCCGGCCGTCCGGCCCGGCGTCGGACCCGCCCGCGTCGACCGGCCGTCGCGGGCGCGGCACGCCCGTGACGGGCGCGGCGAGCATCGGCGTCCACCCGGAGGCGCGCCCGGCGGTGAGGTCGGCCCAGGGGGAGAGCCAGCCGGAGTCGACCTCCAGTACGGGCAGCCAGCGGACGCGGGCCCGCTCGGCCGCGCCCCGGGCGCCGCGGGCCACGCCGGGCAGGGCTGCGTCCGAGCGGAACACCGGGACGGCGCGGCCCGCCACGGCGGCCCTCGCCTCCACGGGGACGGTGCGCAGGGCCGTCCGGTGCCACAGCCGTCGGGGCAGCACCTGGAGCGCGGCGGCGGGTCGGGCTGCGGCGGCCTCGGCCAGGAAACCCGGCAGTTCGGCGCCGTACCAGGCCGGGCCGACGGCGTCGGTGAGGACGAGCAGGATGCGGCGGCCGGTCGGGTCCCGGAGCGGGCGGGCCCAGTGCGTGTGCTTCCCGCTGCCGTCCGGCGGTGCGTCCGGCATTGCCGCTGCGTCCGGTACGGTCGGCCGCCGGCGGTGGAAGGGCGCGAGCGTCGGCACCGGCCCGTCCGTGCCGAGCGCCCAGCAGCGCACGCCGGCGAACGCGCCGTGCCGCTCCAGCAGGGTGCTCAGCTCGTTCGCGAGCCGCTGCCAGACGGCCATGGTGGCGCCGGTGTCCACCAGCAGGTCGACCGCGAAGTGCGGGCGCTGGGCGGGGCGCCAGGCCGGGAGCAGGATGCCCGTCTCGGCGGTGGCCTCGACGGTCGCCTCCTCGTCGAGGGTCGCCCGTCCGGGTGCGTCGACCTGACGGCGCAGCGGGCGCAGCGCCCGGGCCAGGCCGAGCGCGCCGGCGAGTGCGGCGGGCTGGGCGACCTGGACGGTGTGGCCGTCGCGCGCACCCGGGGTGCCCGGCGCGGCGGAGCCCTGCCGGGTGTGCAGCGCGGCCCGGGCCTCGGCGGCCGGAGGGGCGGTCGCTCCGGGGGGCCGGCGGTCGGGGCGGTGCGCCGGGGCCGACGCCGGCGGTGGCAGGGACGGCGCCGAAGAAGGGGGCGGAGGGGGAGACGGCGGCACGGGTTCGGCGCGCCCCCGATCGACGGACGGCAGGGCCGGTGACGGCGGTGCGGTGGGCGGTGGCGTCGCTGCCGGTGGCGCCGGGGGCGGTGACGGCGCCGGCTCCGGCTCCGGCTCCGGCGGCCCCGCCAACCGGGCGATCCACAGGACGTCCGCGAGGTCCTCCGCCGACGGACCGCCCTCGGCCGGGTCCAGCAGACCGGCGAGCGCCGCCCTCAGCCGCTCCACCGACGACGGGTCCACCGGCCGGCTCAGCTCTCGTTGAGCGGGCGCAGCAGGACGTCGTGCAGGACGTCGTGCCCCCGCCCTCCGTCCCACAGCCCGCGCCCGGCCATCAGCAGGGCGTTGAGCAACTGGTCGTTGGCCAGCTCCGCGCCGTCCTCCCGCTGGCGGCGCAGGAACTCCCCGATCAGCACGGACGTCGTCCGGGAGGTCGCCTCCCGCTCGCCCAGGTGGGCGGCGACCATGGCGGCGAGGCGCTCCTCGGTCGGCGGCTGGATCTCCAGCCGGACGCAGCGTCGCAGCAGGGCGCTCGGGAAGTCCCGCTCGCCGTTGCTGGTCAGCACGACGAGCGGGAACTCCGTGCAGCGGACCACACCGCCGCGGACGACCGCCGTCCGGCCCTGGTCGGCGGTGCCGACCTCCTGCGGGCCGGGGCCGAGCCGCAGCAGCTCGGGGATCTCGAACTCGCCCTCCTCGAAGACGTTCAGCAGGTCGTTGGGCAGGTCGATGTCGCTCTTGTCGATCTCGTCGATCAGCAGCACCCGGGGCGTCCGCCAGGGCAGCAGCGCGGTGCCGAGCGGGCCGAGCCGCAGGACCCGCCCGATCGCCGGCGGTTCCTGCGGCTCGGCGCGGTCGAACCCGTAGCGGCGGCGGCCGTCGGGACGCTCGGCACGCCGGTCCTTCTCCCGCCACAGCCCGGCCTCGTGCAGGCGTCCGATGGCGTCGTAGGCGTACTGCCCGTCGCGCAGGGTGGAGCGGCTGCTGATGGACCAGCGCAGCACCGGGCCGAGGTCCAGCTCGCGGGCGACGGCGTAGGCGAGGGTCGACTTGCCGACGCCGGGCTTGCCGGTGATGAGCAGGGGACGGCGCAGGTGCAGGGCGAGGTTGACCAGCTGCACCTCCCGCTCGTCCGCCTGGTAGGCCGCGGCCTGGCGGGCCTTGCCGAGCCGGCGGGCCGTCAGTGCGGCCGCCGCGGTGGCCGGGGGGAGCTCCGCGCCCTCGGCGCCCGGCTCGCCGAAGGCGCGCCAGGCGGGTGCGGCGGGGAGCCGGGTGATCCCGTCGTGCGGGACGCCGGTGCCGCGGTAGATCCACCAGTCCTCGGCCATGGCCACTCCTGCCCTGCTGCTCGTGGTCGTCGTCGCGGGTGCGCGGCGGTCGGACGGGGCCGGGTCGTCATCGGACCATCCCCGGGAAGACGTGGTCCTGGTCCGGGTCCACGCAGTCCGGGTCGTCCCAGAGCAGCGTGACGGTGTGGACGGGGTCCGCGGCCCGGCCCCGGACCTGCCGCCGGTACCGGTGGACGGTCTCGGGCAGTTCGGCCAGCCGGGTCGGGCGGTGCTCGCGCAGGGCCTCGACCAGCGGGCCCGCGTCACCGGCGACCCGGCGCCAGAGCAGCACCGGCATGCCGTCGAGGTACATCGCGTCGTCCACCGCGTACTGGACCTCGGGGTCGAGCTGGTCGTACGGGACGTCGAGGCCCAGGCAGGCGAGGGTCGGGCGGGCGGCGAGCCAGCCGGGCAGTTCGGCGACGCGCGCCGGGTCGAGGGAGGGCCAGCCGATCCGGCCGAGCACCTCGGTCGGATCGGCGCCCCGGGCCCCGAGCTGCTCCCAACGGGCCCGCCAGGCCCGGAAGTCGGTGAACAGGTCGGTGTACCGTTCGAGTTGCCGCACCACCACCGGGTGGTACTGGCCGAGCGGTCGGCCGGTGGGCCCGGAGGACCACAGCTCGGCCGCGTACCCGAGCATGGAGCGCGGCAGCAGGAACTCGATCCGGACCGGGCCGGCCGAGCCGAAGACCGCCTGCTTCAGCTCCTTCCAGGCGCCCAGCCGCGCGCTGCCCGCGTCGATCAGCTCGCTCCTGGTGAACGACGCGGTGTCGCCGTGGCTGCCGACCCGCCGGAACGGCCCGCCGGTGAGCGGCTGGCGGTAGTAGGCGACGTGCAGGCGGTAGCGGCTGTCGTCGACGTGCTCCGGGGTCTCCTCGTCCAGCCGGATCTGGACGATCAGCCGTTCGCCCCCGGCCGCTGCCGCCGCAGGGGAGGCGGGCGCCCGCTCGGCGTGGGCGGCGAGGAAGCGGCGCAGGGCGGGGAGTTCACCGCACCGGGTGACCTCCGGGTCGTCGCCGAGCGCGCCGAGGAAGCCGGCCAGCGGCCCCAGCAGGTCGCGGTCGCGCCGGTCGACGAGCCGGGCCAGGAGCTCGGGCAGGGTCTCCTTTCCGGTGGGGTTCCGCAGGCCCGGGGTGCCCTCCGGCACATGCCGGGACGTTCCGGTGAGTGCCGGGAGTCCGTGCAACTCGCCTATCACTGCCAGAAGTTCGCCGGCGGGCAGCTCGTCGCCGCGCGCCAGTACCAGCCGGGTGAGCAGCAGCCAGGACAGCGCGGCGTCGTGCGGTGCCAGCGTCCGCAGGGCCTCGCCGAGGGAGTCCAGCGCGGCCCACGGGTCACGGAAGGCGCGGATCGCCCGGAGCAGCTCCCGGACGTGCGGGCGCGCCGTGTCGTCCTCGCGGACGTCGGCCTGGATGCCCCGGGACCGCGCGGACTGGCCCATGATCTCCAGGACGTCCTGGCGGAAGTCGAGGCGGAACATCCTCCGGAAGCCGAGCAGGACGTCGGCGAGCACATCCTCGGTCTGCTCCGGCCACGGCCCGGGGGCGCCCGTCGGCAGGAACGGTGTCGGGTGCATCCGGCTACCCGTCCTCCCCGTCTCCGACGGCCCGGCCGACCACGGCCCGGAGCGTGTCGAGCGCGCCGTCGTCCGGGGCGAGTTCGGCCAGCGCGGTGCACAGCGCCCGCAGCGCCGCCCGCCCGTCGCGGAAGGTGCGGCAGGCCCGGACGACCTGGTGCAGGTGGGCGCGGCGGTCGGGGCGCTCCTCCGCCTCGAAGGAGTGCCCCAGGCCGAGGTGCTCGCCCATCGTGTCGAGCAGGTCGTAGCGGCCGTCGGGACGGCGCAGCAGGCCGAACGCCATCAGCGCGGCGACCAGTTCGCCGTCCCCGGGCGGCACCGGCGGCACCGGCGGTGCGGGCGGCGGGCCGGGAGCGGCGACGCCCGCCTCGTCGAGCAGCGCGGCCAGCGCGCCGACCGGGGTGAACCAGCCGCCCTCGTCGCGACGGTAGGAGCGGCTGCCCTTGAGCACGCCCCGCACCAGGCCGTCCGCCCCGACCAGCATGCTGCCGCTGTGGCCGTCGCGGATGCCGTCGCCGCGCACGCCCACGAAGTCCGCCGCGCGGCCGACCACCCGCAGCGCGAGGGTGTCGGGCTGGGCGCCGCGGCCGGGGGTGTGGGTGGAGTACCCGAGGGCGGTGAGGACGGTGTCCGGCTCGGCCTCCTCGGCGGCGAGCCGGGCCACGGGGTGGTCGGTCCAGCCGGGGACGGGGAGCAGGGCGAGATCGGGGAACGGGTGGAACTTCCCGGAGTCGCCCTGCGCCGGTGCCAGCCGGATGCGGTCGGCCGCGACCCGGTGGTCGCCGGACGCGTGCCGGACCCGCACCGGGTCCGCCGGCGCCGCCGCGAGGAGGACGTGCGCGGCGGTGACGGCGAGGCCCGGGGCCACCAGGAAGCCGCTGCCGGAGAAGGCGCCCGCGATGTCGACGGTGACGGTGCAGCCGCGCAGGGCCTCGGCCTCGGCGAGGCCGATCCGGGCGGTGGTGCTCACTCCGTGTCGGCCGGGGTGTTCTGCGGGTCGGCCTGCCGGCGGCGCCGCTCCGCGAGGTCCCAGGAGAGCCGGACGGTGAGGCCGGCCTCGCTGCCCGCCTCGGCGATGACGCCGAGGAGCTGTCCCGACTTGACCGCCAGCTTGAGGCCGAACTCGACCTCGAAGGCGTCGGGGCCGCCGGCCGCGTCCTGCGCGATGCTGTTCGCCGCCCAGCGGCCCAGCCCCTGAACGGTGTTGCGCACCTCGTCGAGGGTGAGCACGACGGCCGAGCCCAGCTGGGCGGCGGCCCGCCGGCCCGCGCGGAAGGCGGCGTCCCCCGAGCCGTCCGCCTCGTCCGAAGCCGCATCCGGCTGCTGGAAGTTCACCTCGCCGATCACCTCGGCCCGGACGGTCGTGCCGTCCCCGAGATCGATCGTCACCGTTTCGGCCACCGGGCCCCGCCCCTTGGAAGATCCGCTCCGACGGTCCATCAGGGTACTCGCCCCGGAGGGCGGTCGGGCCGGTATGCCCAAGTCGGCCGCCGCCGGGTCAGGCCCGGGCCGGCGGCGGGGCGGCGGCCCTGTCCGCTCAGGCGTCGGTGGGCAGGGCGCGGGCCGGGTGGACCGGCGGTGCGGTGCGGGGGTGGGCGGGCAGCGGCAGGGCGAGGGAGGCGTCGGAGGAGGCGGGCAGGGCGAGCGCGGCGGCGGCCTCCGGCGGCAGGTCGCGCAGGCCGAGCAGCCCGGCGGAGAGCCGGGCGGTGGCGCGGTGCCAGTCGCCGATCCGCCGCATCAGGGTGTGGCCGGTGCCCACGACGGTGTAGCCGCAGACCCGGGCCCCGGCGGCGCGGCCGCGGGCGGCGAAGGCCCGGGTGTCGGCGGGGGAGGTGACCCGGTCGAGGTCGCCGTGCAGCATCAGGACGTCCCGGTCGGCCAGCTGCTCGCACGGGTCCTCGGCGGGGCACCAGGGGGCGAGGGCGACGACGCCGGTGACGGTGGGGTGGCCCGCCGCGTGCAGGGCGGCCCGGCCGCCCATCGAGTGGCCGACCAGGACGGTCGGCACCGGCCCCAGCTCCTCGGCGAGGTCGTCGAGCGCGGCGACGGCGTCCCGGGCGGCGTCGGCCCGCTCGCCGTTCCAGCCCCGGTGGCGGTAGCGGACGGCGCCGACCGCCACGCCCGCGCCCGCCGTCTCGCGGCCCAGCGCGCGCACGAAGCCGGCCATCCGCAGACCGGGCAGGTTGAGCGGGCCGGGCCGGGCGAGGCCGTGCTCCTGGCCCCCGTGCAGGACCAGGACCGCGGCGCCCGGCCGCTCCGGCAGCCGGTGCCAGACCAGTGCCCGGTGTCCGCCGCCGCCCGTACGGTTGTCGCTCACGTCGTCCGCTCCCTGCCCGTCCGCCGGCTGTCGTGTGGACCGCCACTGTACGGCGGGCGCGCGGTCGGCGGGGGGCCCGGCCGGCGGCGGCCGGTTCACCCGGCAGGGCCAGCGCGGGCCGCCGGGGCGTGCGGGCCCCCGGGCGGCCTGCTATCCACGAAGAGTGGGGGGTCCCCGCGCCGTTCCCGGTGCGGTGTCGCCGAGTGGAGGACTCCCGTGGCTCAGCAGCTCGCCCTGTCCGTCGACTTCGGCTCCGGCTTCACCGAGGCCTGGTCGAAGGTCGCCAAGTTCATTCCCCAGTTCATCGCCTTCCTGGCGATCCTGGTCATCGGCTGGTTCGTCGCCAAGGCGATCGCCAAGCTGCTCGACCGGGTGCTGCGCCGGGTCGGCTCCGAGCGGGTGGCCGAGCGGTCCGGGATCGCCCGGCACCTGGAGGGCTCGAAGTACGACCTCACCGGGATCGTCAGCAAGATCGTCTACTACGCGATCCTGCTGATGGCCCTGCAGCTGGCGTTCGGTGTCTTCGGGCCGAACCCGATCAGCGTGATGATCAACGGCATCGTCGCCTGGCTGCCGAGGGGCATCGTCGCGGTCGTCATCGTGGTGGTCGCGATGGCCATCGCCAACGCCGTGCGCGACATCGTGCGGAGCGCGCTGTCCGGCGCGGCGTACGGGCGGACGGTGGCCACCATCGCCTGGGCGTTCATCGTCCTGCTGGGCGTGGTCGCGGCGCTCGGGCAGGCCGGGATCGCCACCGCGATCACCGGACCGGTGCTGGTCGCGGTGCTCGCCTCGATCGCGGGCGTGCTGATCGTCGGCGTCGGCGGCGGCCTGATCATCCCGATGCGGCAGCGCTGGGAGCGCTGGCTCGCCAGCGCCGAGAAGGAGACCGCCAAGCTGCGCGGCAGCGCCTACCAGGCCGGCCGTTCGGACGCGCTGGCCAACCAGCCGGCCCGGCCGACCACCACGGCCACCCCGCCGACCCCGGGGATCGACCCCGGCCGACCGGGCGAGCAGCCGGGCTGATCCGCCCGGCGCGCGGGTCAGACCGCGAGCAGGCCGTCCTGCCGGACCAGCCAGCAGATCGCGGTCAGCCGGTGCACCGCGTAGTCGTACCCGACCGGTTCACGCCAGCCGATCTCGGCGAGCGCGTCGAGGAAGCCCAGCGCGTAGTCGGACAACTCCTCGCGGTCCAGGGGCCGGGGCAGCAGCCCCGGCCCCTGGTCGTTCAGCAGCTCGCGCAGCTCGGCGGCGTGCTGGTCCACCGCCGCGGTGAAGCCGGGCTCGAAGGCGAACTCGGCGAGCCGGGGCGTGAAGGCGGCGACGATCCCGGGCAGCGGACAGCCGGCCGGGCGGTTGCGCGGATCGGGGGAGTCGTCGGGGGAGCCCCGGTGCGACTCGTCGGGCGTGGCGAACATCCGTCCACCGTAGGCGAGCGCGGGAGCGGCTCCCGCCGTGCGGGCCGCTTCCGGGCTGAGACCTTGGCCACGCCGGCGGTCCGCCGCCGTGCGCGGGGTGCCGGTCCGGCAAAGCCGTTCTCCCGGCGGTGCGGTCCGTACCACAATGGCCGGCATGGATCTTCGCATCTTCACCGAACCCCAGCAGGGCGCGAGCTACGACACCCTCCTCCGGGTGGCCAGGACCGCCGAGGAGCTGGGGGCCTTCAGCGCCTTCTTCCGTTCCGACCACTACCTCAAGATGGGCGGGGTCAGCGGCCTGCCCGGCCCGACCGACGCGTGGATCACCCTGGCCGGCCTCGCCCGCGAGACCAGCACCATCCGCCTGGGCACCCTGATGACCGCCGCCACCTTCCGGCTGCCCGGCGTGCTCGCGATCCAGGTCGCCCAGGTCGACGCGATGAGCGGCGGCCGGGTCGAGTTCGGCCTCGGCGCGGGCTGGTACGAGCAGGAGCACACCGCCTACGGCATCCCCTTCCCCAAGGAGAAGTTCGGGCGGCTGGAGGAGCAGCTGGAGATCGTCACCGGTCTCTGGAACACCGGGCCGGGGGAGACCTTCGACTTCGCCGGGACGTATTACCGGCTGAGCGAGTCGCCGGCGCTGCCCAAGCCCGCCCAGGCGAAGATCCCGGTCCTGGTCGGCGGCACCGGCCCGACCCGCACCCCGGCGCTGGCCGCCCGCTTCGCCGACGAGTTCAACCTGCCGTTCGTCTCCGAGCAGGACACCGCCGCCCAGTTCGGCCGGGTCCGCGAGGCGGTCGAGAAGGCCGGCCGCAAGGCCGACGACCTGGTCTACTCCAACGCGCTGGTGGTCTGCGTCGGCCGGGACGACGCCGAGGTGGCCCGCCGGGCCGCCGCGATCGGCCGCGACGTCGACGAGCTGAAGGCCGACGGCCTGGCCGGCACCCCGGACGAGGTGGTGGAGAAGATCGGCCGGTACGCCGCCGTCGGCTCCCAGCGGATCTACCTGCAGGTCCTCGACCTGGAGGACCTCGACCACCTGGAGCTGATCGCGTCCCGGATAGCCCCGCAGCTCGGCTGAACAGGCCGTTCCGCGGCCGCCTGTAACGGTCCCGGTGCGTTTCTGTGACGCACCTGGGGCGGTAAAGGGCTCGGCCCGGACCCGCTCTGACCATTAGTCTTTACTCTCTCTTGAAGGGGGAAGGCTCTTCGGGAGGCGGGTCCGGGAGAGCTCGGGCCGGCGGGGAGGCAGGGGGTTTCGATGGCGGACGCACAGGTCTCCAGGACGGTTCTCGACCGGGCGGCCGCCGCCCGGCCGGCGGTCCCGGTGCCCCGGGCCGGCTGCCCGGAGGTCGTGGCCGAGCCGGCCGCCGGCGCGCTGCGCCCGCGCGGCCTGCAGGACCTGCGGCGCACCGGCTCCGGCCGGAGCCGGCCCACCGCGCTGCACTACCCGGCGGGCGACCTGCTGGTGGTCTCCGGGCTGCCGGGCAGCGGCAAGAGCACGCTGATGCGCCGCTGCGTGCGCGCCCCGCTGGTCGACTCGCAGCTGGTCCGCGAGGAGTACGCGGGCCGGGTGCCGTCCTGGCTGCCGTACGCGCTGTACCGCCCGCTGGTGCGGATCGCGCACTACCGGCGGCTGCGGAGCGCGGTGCGGGCGGGCGGCCCGCTCACCGTGCACGACTGCGGGGCGGTGCCGTACGTGCGGCAGTGGCTGGTCCGGGAGGCCGGGCGGCAGGGGCGGCGGGTGCACCTGGTCCTGCTGGACGCCACCGCCGAGGAGGCCCGCGACGGCCAGCGCGCCCGCGGGCAGTCGGTCTCCGCGTACGCCTTCGCCCGGCACCGGGAGGCCGCCCGCCGGCTGCGCTCCCGGCTGGCCGGGACGGGCCGTCCGCCGGCCGGATGTGCGTCGGCCGTGGTACTCGACCGGGCCGGTGCGCGTGCCCTGCGGGAGATCGTCTTCGTCGCGTCGTAGTCTCGGCGAGGCGGTCCGGTCGTCCGGTTCATCCCGTTCGCCCTGTCCCGCCGGCCGCCGCACCGCTGAGCGGGGCAGACGGGGTGTCACGTTTCGGACAGGCCGGGGCCGGTACTGTGCGCACGCGCGCGACGGGAAATGCTCATGTGCGGCGAGGTCGAACCGCTCAAACGTCCGGATTTTGTCCGATGTGTCGTCAGAAGTTCCAGGCCGGAACGCGTCTGACGCGTACACGCAACCCTGCGTAGCCTGTGGCACGGCGGCCCCCCTCAATCGCCGTCCCCCACCACCTCCACAGGAGCGCAGATGCGTCGTTCCGCCCGTGTCCCCTCGCGTGCCGCCGGCCGATTCCTCGGCGCGGCGGCCGTCGTCGCCGCCCTCGGCCTCACCCAGTTCGCGGCGCCCACCGCGGTCACCGCCGCCGGGGCCCCCGCCCAGGGTCCGTCCGCCACCGCCTGCGCCGGCGACACCTCCCAGGACGCCGCGGCCCGCAAGCCCGCCGGCGGCACCGCCGCCCAGGAGCCCAACGCCGTCAACGAGGCCCAGGCCAAGGCGATGGACGCGGACCTCCAGGCCCGCCTCGCCCAGCTGGCGCAGTCGCCGCAGGGCGGCGTCCTGGTCGCCCCCGGCGCGCTGGCCGCCGCCACGACCGTCCCGGTCTACGTGCACGTCGTGCACTCCGGCGCCACCGGCAAGCTGTCGGCCACCACCATCGCCCGGCAGATCGACGTCCTCAACGCCGCGTACGGGGGCCAGGGCACCGGCAACACCGCCAGCCAGTTCCGCTTCCAGCTGGTCGCCACCGACTACACCGACAACGCCACCTGGTACAACGGCGTCTCCCCGGGCTCCAGCGCCGAGAAGGCGATGAAGACCGCGCTGCGCAAGGGCGGGGCGAGCGCCCTCAACCTCTACAGCGCCAAGCTCGGCCAGTCGCTGCTCGGCTGGGCGACCTTCCCGAGCTCCTACCGGTCCAACCCGACCGACGACGGCGTCGTCATCCTGGACTCCTCGTTCCCCGGCGGCTCGGCGACCAACTACAACGAGGGCGACACCGCCACCCACGAGGTCGGCCACTGGCTCGGGCTCTACCACACCTTCCAGGGCGGTTGCAGCGGCCAGGGCGACTACGTCGCCGACACCCCCGCCGAGGCGAGCGCCGCCTACCAGTGCCCGGCCGGCCGGAACACCTGCACGTCCCCCGGTGTCGACCCGATCCACAACTTCATGGACTACACCTACGACTCCTGCATGACGCAGTTCACCGCCGGTCAGGTCGCCCGGATGGCCAACTCCTGGGCCGCCTACCGGGCCTGACGGCCCCCGGGCCGGAGCCCGAAGCCCTGGCGGGGGGGGGGGGGCGGGCGCCCCCCCCCCCCCGGGCCCGCGCACCCCGCGCCCCCCCGGGGCCCCGGGGGGGGGCGCACCCCCCCCCCCGGGCGACCCTGCTCGGGCCGGACCCGCTCAGAGCTGCCGCAGCAGCATGCCCGGCTGCTCGACAC